>CADCQV010000034.1 GCA_902803625.1 uncultured Lachnospiraceae bacterium | reverse complement strand
ACGTCAGGCAGCAGAAGCTCTTATGTCAGCCGACCCTAATATCGATGCTCTTATCCCTGCAGGCGGCGGCGGAGATCCTCTTCAGGGCGCTATCGCAGCAGTTGAAGGCGCAGGAAAGACCGGTCAGATCGCTATCGTATCAACCGACTTCCTTCCCGACCTCGGCGAGAGACTTGAGAATGGTTCAATGGCAGGTGAGTCCGGCGGACACTACTGCGACCCTCTGTTCGCATTCATGCTTGTTTACAATGCAGTAAAGGGTAATTACCAGGTAGCAACCGACTCCTTCGAGAACGTTAAGTTCCCCTACCTCTTCGTAGCATCAAAGGAAGACTATGATAACTATGCAAAGTACTTTGTTGATGAGCTTCCTTACACAGATGAAGAGCTGAAGGAAATGTCCGAGCTTTCACTTCCCGATCTTGAGAAAAAGGCAGGATCACTTTCACTTGAAGACGTTCAGTCCCGTCACGGCTGAGAATAGTATTATCTGATCTTTAAGAGCCGGTTTCGCCGGGATCAAGGCGATGCCGGCTCTATTAAACAGAAGGTGTAAAAAAGAAAAAGAGGGAAATTATGAATTCTTCCAATACAAAGAACGGATCGAAGGGGATATTCGGGCGCTATACCGGAGCGATCATCCTTGTTGGTCTTATTCTGGTTTCGTATATCATTTTCAAGATACTCCGTCCCGAAACCTTCGGGCAGCCTCAGCAGGTGCTGGGTTATTTCCAGCAGTGCCTTATTGATTCGGTAGGCGCCGTAGGTCTTTACTTCATAATAGTCATGGGACTATTCGATTTCTCCATTGGTGCGAATTGCATACTCTGCGCCATTGTGGGAACCGTATGCATGAAAAATCTGGGGATGGGCTATGCAGGCTTTCTGATCGCTCCCCTTATCTGCGGGGCCTTTGTGGGACTCATAAACGGTATCGCCTATATCAAGCTGCACATACCGTCAATGATAGTCACGACGGGACTCGCCCTTATCTACGAATCGGTGAGCTACTATGTGAGCGGAGGCGTCCAGGCCTTCCTTACGAAGGACCAGACCTTCTTCGGCCACGCACCGGGAAACCTGATCATAGCCTGTGCAGCGTTCCTTTTATCATATACTCTTCTGGTTTATACCAAGGTCGGAACCTATGCCTATGCTATCGGCTCGAATGAGGCAGTGGCGAAGAACATGGGAATAAACGTAAATAAATACAAGGTACTGACCTTTATTATCACCGGTTTCTTTGACGGACTGATGGGAATACTGGCTATCTCCTACGGTTCATCAATGGTATCGGTAACGGGAATGGCATCCATGAGCCGGAACTTTGCACCTACTATGGGCTGCTTCTTCGGGCTTGCATTCCGTCAGTTCGGACTACCGATCCCGGCAATAATCGTGGGTGAATTCCTGATACAGATAATCTACAACGGATTTGTAACCCTGGGAGCGCCCACCGCCATACAGAACGTGGTAACGGGAGTTGCATTGCTCCTTGTGGTTGCCCTTACAATGAAGCCTGTCAAGGGCGAGATAGTCAAGTAGAAAGGAGGTTTTGCGTATAATGTCGGAAATCAGATTACAGGCCGTAGATGTATGTAAGACCTTCGGAATCGTAAAGGCAGTACAGAACGTATCCATAGATTTTTATAAGGGTGAGGTTCACGGACTGATCGGAGAGAACGGCTCCGGGAAATCCACCCTAATGCAGATGCTTACGGGCATATATACCATAGGCAGCGGCAAATTCATCCTGGACGGGAAGGAGATACACGTCCGTAACCAGGTGGAGGCCAATAATGAAGGGATCTCCATCATAGTACAGGAGCTTGGAACCCTGTCGGGACTCACGGTTGCGGAGAACATCTTCTTAGGCCATGAGGACAGGTTTGTTAAATTCGGCATCAAGAATACCAATGCAATGGTAAAGGAAGCAAACGGACTTCTTGAGAAGTACGGCTTCGGACGCATCAATGCGGCGGACATGATAGACCGCTACAACTTCGAGGACAGGAAGCTTATAGAGATAGTGAAGTCCACCTATTTCGCGCCCAAGGTGGTGGTCATCGACGAGACCACAACGGCCCTTTCCCAGGAAGGAAGAGAAGAGCTTTATAAGCATATGAACAGGATAAGGGAAGAGGGGAATACGGTGATCTTTATTTCCCACGACCTGCCCGAGGTTCTGGATAAATGCGACCGGGTATCGGTACTCCGTGACGGTGTTTACATTGATACGGTGAACGCTAAGGAAGTGACGGAGGACGACCTGAAGAAGCTCATGGTTGGACGAGAGCTTGGGGAGCACTATTACAGGGAAGACTACGGAGAGAAGATATCCGATGAGGTGGTGCTTTCCGTGAAGAATGTAACGGTTCCCGGGGTCATATATGACGTGAGCTTTGATCTCCATAAGGGAGAGATCTTAGGCTTCGGAGGGCTTTCCGAATGCGGGATGCATGAGGTCGGAAAGGCTGTATTCGGTGCCTCCTATGACAGGAAGGGGTCGGTTAAGCTGGCAGACGGAACAGAGATAGATTCCATAGTCAAGGCCATAAAGCACAGCATCGCCTATGCGTCAAAGGACAGGGATAATGAGTCCATAGTCATAAACGAGAGTATCGGTGACAATATCTGCCTGCCGTCCCTTGATGAGCTTGGCGGAAAGACGCATCTCTTAAACGACAGGAAATTAAAGGCCTTTGCGGAAAAGCACGCTAAGGAAATGACGGTAAAGATGGTGGACACTGACCAGTTCGTATCCGAGCTTTCCGGAGGAAACAAGCAGAAGGTGGTTCTTGCCCGCTGGGTCGGGAAGGATTCGGACATCCTGGTCCTTGACAGTCCCACCCGTGGAATAGACGTAAAGGTGAAGGCAGATATCTATGCCCTTATGGACAGTATGAGGAAGAGCGGAAAGTCCATAATCATGATATCCGAGGAGATCATGGAGCTTATAGGTATGTGCGACCGGATCATTATCATGAAGGACGGACGTAACAGCGGGGAAGAGCTTCTCCGGAGTCCTGAGCTCACCGAGAATGATCTTATAGCGAAGATGGTTTAAGGAGGACGAAATGGAAAACACGGATGCAATAAAAAATGACGAAGTCCTTGCAGCCGAGGAGAAAGCCTTAAAAAGAGCAGTCCTCGCTTCCAGGATAAGAGCCGTCCTTCCTATAATCGGTCTTGTGGCGGTATCACTGATATTTAATATACTATCGGACGGTAAGCTCCTTGCGCCAATGAATATCAAGCTCCTGATGTCACAGGTCTATGTGACCATGATAGCGGCAACGGGCGTATTCTTCATAATGACAATGGGCGGACTTGATTTCTCCCAGGGCTCGATACTCGGAATAGCCTCGATAGTATTCTGCTTTCTGTCAAAGTATAATATCCCGTTAGCGATAGTCGGAGGTATATGCGCAGGGGCACTGATAGGTGCCATAAACGGCTTCTTCTATGTGAAGCGGAAGGTAAAGAGCTTCGTGGTTACGATCTGTACCATGTTCCTTTTCAGGGGAGTAATAGAATTTGCCACAACAAATGCCCCGGTACAGGGAGACATAGTGAAGACCGTATCCCTTAATAATGACCAGCTGAAGATAACAATAACCCTTATTGTCCTGATCATCGCGTTCTTCTTCTTCAGGTTCACCAAGTTCGGCAGATACCTGAAGGCGATAGGAGCCGGTGAAAAGGCAGCGGCTTTTTCAGGAATCGAGACTGATAAGATGAAGTTCTGGGTATATGTTCTTGCCGGAGCGATCACGGGACTTGCTGCCTTCATAAACGTGGTCAAGGTAGGTTCTGTAACGGCGAATTCGGGAAACCAGCTGGAGACACAGATAATGATAGCTCTGGTTCTCGGCGGAATGCCGATCTCCGGAGGAGCCAAGGTTAAGTTTGAAAATGTGGTTGTAGGATCCCTTCTCTACATCATACTGAATGCGGGTCTTGTAACCCTGGGGCTCACCCCTGCCATGCAGCAGCTGATAGAGGGTATCGTATTCCTTATCGTTGTTGCCATAACCAGTGACCGCAATTCGGTACAGATAGTGAAGTAATGATAGAAGGAAACGACTCCTTAAATGAGAGCCTGAAATACGTAAAGCTTTATAATTGGGCCAGAACCCTGATTCTTAGCGGAGTGCTGAAAACCGGCGAAAAAATGCTCTCAGAGCATATGCTGCAGAAGAAATTCGGGGTTTCCAGGCAGACCGTGAGGACAGCCTTAAACAGGCTGGAGGAGGATGGTCTGATCCGCAGGGTCAGAGGAAGCGGAACCTATATTTCCTATGTCGAAGCCGGCGGAGAAAGAAACAGTGAGCATATCGGGCTTATAATGAGCTACTTTGCGGATTATATGTTCCCACAGATATATGAGGGCATAGAGTCTGTTATGAAGGAAAAGGGCATCGCCATCGATGTTGCTGTGACGAAGAACAAACTGAATGACGAGACCATGTATCTGGAAAGGTTTCTGAATTCAAATGTTTCCGGCCTCATAGTGGAGGGTACCAGATCCACCTTCCCGAACCCGAATCTGAAGCTGTACAGGGAGCTCGAGGGACGGAACATACCAATTATCTTCATACACAATCATTACAGCAACCTGAAATGCAGCAGTGTTGAGATGGCGGATGAGAAGTGCAGCTATGAGCTGACGAGGATCCTTATTGACAACGGTCACAAAAAGATCGGAGGGATCTTCAAGTATGACGATATGCAGGGCGTTGAGCGTTACAGGGGTTTTACCGAATGTATGTCGGAAAGCGGACTGCATATAAATGACGATTGTATAAAGTGGTATTCAACAAAGGATTTTGACTATCAGTTTTCCAAAAAAAGTCTTTCCGGTTTTCTGAAAAAGACCGGGGAATGCACGGCTCTCATTCTCTATAATGACGAGATAGCGGAGAAGTTTATAGACTTTGCGAAGGATAAGGGAAAGAGGATCCCGGAGGATCTGTCAATAGTTTCATTTGACAATATCAGGTTGTCGGAAAATGTGAAGCTAAAGCTCACCAGCGCCATACACCCGAAGTTCGAGCTGGGAAAAAGAGCGGCCAGAAATCTTATCCGCATGATGGAAAGCGGAGATCCGGAGCAGGGATATTCCTACAGATTCCCGGTATCAATAAGCAACGGAAATTCCGTACTGGATATAAGCTGAATAACAAAGTCATTCTGAGTAATACCAATGTAATTCTAAGCAATACCATTGTCATTCTGAGCGAAGCGAAGAATCTTCTCAAGCTCCACAACCAACATCTTTTCGCTATCGCTCAAAGATGTCGCCACGACATCAGTCTTTCAGACTGATGTCAAAGAGCGAAGCGAAGAATCTTTATTATTAGCAAGTTAACAAGGAGGATTGAAAATGAGTAAACTGTATTTTATTCCCGGCAGCCAGGACTTATACGGCGAGGAGTGCTTAAAGCAGGTGGCCGCTGATTGTAAGAAAATGAACGATTTCTTCAATGAGAAGCTTGGTGATACCGTGAAATTCGAGCTTCTTCCCACGGTAGAGACCTCGAAGATCTGCGTGGAGGATATGAAGAAGGTAATGGCAGATGATGACTGTGTAGGCGTAGTCACCTGGATGCACACCTTTTCACCGGCAAAGATGTGGATAAAGGGTCTCCAGCTGCTTCGTAAGCCCCTCCTCCATCTCCATACCCAGGCCAATGAAAAGCTTCCCTACAGCGAGATCGATATGGATTTCATGAACCTGAACCAGGCAGCCCACGGGGACAGGGAGTACGGCTTCATCGTAAAGAAGCTCGGCATCCCTCACGAGGTTGTGGCAGGATACTATGAGAATCCCGATTTCCTCGAAGGCGTAAAGCGTTTTGCGGAGGTGGCAAAGGCAATCGCGTATTCACGCGACTTAAGGGTAGCAACCTTCGGAAATAATATGCGTGACGTTGCGGTTACCGACGGAAACCGTCTGGAAGCCGAGATCAAGTACGGCTGGGAGATCAAGTACTGGGGTATCGGAGAGATCGCAGACATCGTTGAAAAGGTAAGCGACGGGGAAACCGATAAGAAGATGGATGAGTACCTCTCAAAGTATGAGATGGATACCGACAATACCGAAGCCGTACGTGAGCAGGCAAAGTATGAGATAGCTTTCGAGAAGTTTATTAATGACAACGGATGCAGGGCATTCACAGATACCTTCCAGGATCTGCACAATATGAAGCAGCTTCCGGGAATCGCCATTCAGAACCTTATGGCAAAGGGCGTGGGCTTCGGTCCCGAGGGCGATTACAAGATCTCCGCATTTTCCGCTGTTCTTATGAAGATGGCTGAAGGAAGAAAGGGAGCTACCGGATTTATAGAGGATTATACCTATGATCTCACAGCCGGCAGTGAGCTGGAGCTGGCATCACATATGCTTGAGGTTCCCGCATCCTTTGCCCTTACGAAGCCGAAGATACAGGTACATCCCTTAGGCATCGGAGGAAAGGCCGATCCTGCACGTCTTGTGTTTGACAGCGTTACCGGAGACGGCATACAGGTTACCATCATTGATCTCGGCGATCACTTCAGGATAATCTGTGCCGATATCGAGCTCGTAAAGGTTCCCCAGCCTATGCCGAAGCTTCCCGTTGCGCAGATCATGTACCGCCATAAGCCGAACTTCAAGATCGGAACAGCAGGCTGGTGCCAGGCAGGAGGTGCACATCACTCCGTAGTATCCACAGCTCTTACCAAGGAGGACATCATCTTATTTGCCCACCTTACGGATACCGAGCTTATCATTATAGACGAGAATACAACAGAGGCGGATATCAGGAAATTCTGATACAGATCAGTGCAGTAAATGACGATTTTTGGAGCCGGCAGCTTGATTTAAGGCTGCCGGCTTGTGTGTTGCGTAAAAACCGCGTTTATGCTAGTGTATTTATT
>CADCQV010000033.1 GCA_902803625.1 uncultured Lachnospiraceae bacterium | reverse complement strand
TCCCTTTTTATCTCTTGGGTGATCGCCGCAACCGTAATTCCGTCTAATGCCATATTATGCCTTTATATCTTCATAGCCCCTGAGCAGGAAGCATTTACAGCAGCTCCTGATAGCCCGGAACATAGAGGTGGCGGGGTATTCCGTCGACCATAACCGGAGCGACATCTCCCTGGATAAGAGGTCTTACGTAGGTGATGAACTCGCTTGTAACGTATGTTCCGTCCTTGGTGATCCATTCCCTCGGAACAAGCCTCTCGTCATTGGCGATCTTATGAACGTCCTTAACCTCGGTTCCTGCCTGGTAAGGATCATCGGAAAGTCTCTCGATGACAACCATCTTTCCGCTGTCTCCCTCGTCAGCTGCCTTCATTGCTGCACCGCCGACTTCGTATGCTTCAAGGATATCAACCCTTGATGAGCAGTGGCTTGCGGCTCTCTGCAGGGTTGAAAGCTCGATAGCCCTGGTCTTGCAGCCGATCTCGTTTGAGAGGAGGTCGCAGAGGTATCTTGCCGTACCTGTAAGCTGCTTATGTCCGAATGCATCAACATAGTCTGTGGCATTGCCCATCTCACTGATATATGTTCCGTCCTTGGTGTGTATTCCTTCTGAAACCGCGATAACCACGGATGACTTTTTCTTTAAGAGCTCCTTACACTTCTTCACAAAGGCCTTTACATCAAAGTCAAGCTCGGGAAGATAGATCGCATCGGGACCGTCACAGTCCTCTCCCTTTGAAAGGGCTGCGGCTCCGGTAAGCCAGCCGGCATTACGTCCCATTATCTCAACGATTATGATCTGTCCGTTTGAAGTCTCAAGACTCCATCCGTCCCTTATGATCTCCTTAACCGATGTGCCGATATACTTAGCAGCCGAACCGTATCCGGGAGTATGGTCGGTAAGAGCGAGGTCATTATCTATGGTCTTCGGACAGCCAACGAAGCGGATCTCGGAGCCGATGACTATCGCGTAGTCGGAAAGCTTCTTTATCGTGTCCATGGAGTCATTTCCGCCGATATAGATAAAGCAGTCGATCTCAAGGTCATCAAGGATCTTGAAGATCTTGTCGTAAACATCCCTGTCCTCGTTTATTCCGGGGAGCTTGTAACGGCAGGAGCCGAGATAAGCACTGGGGGTGCGCTTTAAGAGCTCTGCGTCAAGACCGGTTCTGATGTGATCCGAAAGGTCGATGTAGCGGCCCTCCAGAAGCCCCTGCACTCCGTGGAGCATTCCGTAAACCTTGCTGTATCCCCTGTCCTTGGCGGTCCTGAAAACTCCGGCAAGGGATGAATTGATGGCCGCGGTCGGTCCGCCCGACTGGCCTACGATAACGTTTCTCTTTTTCTGTTTTGTCATGTTATTTTAGCTCCTTTGTTTTATTTACGAATGTTCCTTACGTTCCTTCTCCGCTTTAAGATCCTTATGTATATCAGATTTATGAAAGGTTCCCCGGCGGTCAGAATCCAACGGAAATTAGTATATCAAAAAAAATACTCACGGTAAATGGAAAAAACACAGGAGATGCGACTTTTTGTGCCCGGAGCATCTGCTCTCTTTTCCGATTGAAAACAGCGGGGTATTCTGATAGAATCAAAATGGCTGTTTCGGCGGATTAATACGGTGTTTAAGGGGAGCTGCCGGACAGGAATTTAAGGACGGATCATGGCTATTAACAGTATTTCTGATTTTGAAGCTGCTCTCCGGGAGAGCATGGAAACACTATTTGGAAACTGCAGGACGTATGAAGATGTCCTGAGGTCTGTATGCACCCATCTCGGGGTTTCAGACGCGGGAGCAATTATAGAAGCGGCCTTTGAAGCGGGTTTTAATCCTGACGCGCCCTATCCGGTTCTTCATTTTCATACGACTCTCGCTCAAAAGATAGATGAAGAAAAGATTCCCGGGATACTCAACGGGCTAAATGAGCTGAATACCGTGATCTCGGCCGGAGCCTTCCCCTCATTCGGATGCTTCGGATTTTACGCGCCTTTAAGCCAGATCTACTTAAGCTACAGGATGCCGGTGAATCCGGAGGTGCTGGAGGCGGAATTTGAAAATGCCAGGTTTTACCTTGGTTCGCTATATGAGGAACTGGATCTTTTTACGGACTTCATTATGTTCCTCTGCAATGATCCGGAAAATCTTACCATAGATGCTTATATGGATTATCTCGATACCATAGCCGATCTCGATAATATTGAGGCAAGGCTTGAGTTTTTGGAAAAAGTTGTCGGGGAGTACGGGAAAGATCAGAATGAAGAAGGGGAGTAAGGAGACAAGCTATGCCTGATGCCGGACACGCGCGGGGTAATACTTCCGGAATGAAATTTGAAAAAGGCCTGCTTTCCGATACCGGAGCCCTTAATACCGATCAGACTATCCGTGACGGTCTCACGGATGAAATGCGCTCCTTTATGGATAAGGGAGGGGATGATTTTTTCAATGATGAGGGCCCGAGACAAAACCTGATACCAAAGATACGGGAAACCATCCTGAAGCGGATGATAAAGGAAAATGAGGATTCAAGGTATGACGCGGCCATAACGAGGAATAAGCACGATGAATTTACCAAAAAGAAAATGATGCCGCTTATTGACTCGTTCAAGAAAACGAAGAGAAAGTTTGTTTTGGCAGAGGCTGAGTATGACAGGGAGCTAATACGCGCGAAAAAGCCTTCTTTATCCGGGAAATATGATGATCGGGGAGACAGCCTGGCCGCTCCGAGGGTGCGGTTTTTATCGGGCCGTTCGGAGGAGGATGAGGGCTCGGAAAGCTCTGAAGCCTTTTCTTCAGGCAGAATGGGGACTGGGAGCGTTTCTTCCGATGACAGTGTATCCGGATCCGGAAAGCTTGATGACGAAGATATCACCGTTGGGACAGGACTCTCCCCTGACGCAGTACCCTCCACCGGCACGGTTTCTACCACCGGCACGGCCTCCACTACCGGTATTGATCTCGTAGATGACACTTCCTCGGAAGCGGCAGAAGAGGAGGCGGAAGATCAGCCTCTTAGGCCGGTTACGGAGATAGATGCGAAGGAAAAGGCTGAGGATGACAAGAAGCTCGCAGAAATCCGGGAAAAGATTGCAAAATACCAGAACCGAAGAAGAAAAGGTTATTTTTCCGACTTAGGACTTTTCCATTTCAGGAGGGCATATGAAAGCGCGGCTTCCTCATATAGGAAGGACAGAGCGGCACTTGGTATTCAGCTTGCGAAGCTTTCCACTGAATGGGATAACATAAGAAAAGCGCGGCGGATCAGCACATTCAGGGTTCATTACAATAACTATGACAAATATGCCACAGCACTCTACAAGTTTACGAGAGAGCTGGAAGGATTAACAACCAGAAAGATCGGACAGATCGGTAATAAGGATGCCTCAAAGAATATAGCAGAGTATACCGGACAGTATAATGCAAATCAGCTTGCAGGTATTGCTGATGAGATAGACAGAAACCCTTATAAAAGGTTCGAGCTTGAGAGGGTTAAGAGCCATAAGGATCTGGATGCGGATTCCTTTAATGAAGAGAGCCAGGACGGTCTTATTAAATATCATAAGACCATTGTTATGACTGCGTTTGAGGACGGTGTACACACTCTTGCGGAGGAAAAGGCGGCCGGAGCCAAAAGGATCCGTATGAAAATGCTGAGTGATTTTCACGGATACAGGGCAAAAAACCAGTTTACGAGCAGAACTGACAGAACAGCTTTAGATGTGGGAACCGATGCACGGAAAAGAGCATTGAAGCAGGATCCTGACGCACAGAATACAGATGCTCAGTCCTTGAACCTCGTTGCCGATGAAAGAGGAAAAAACGGAGAATACCTGGAATCGGAAAAGTCCGCATATATGCATCAGGTTGTTACGGCTTCCCGGCGTAATGTTTATGCATTTTACAGTGGTGGTGAGCTGTATTCGGAAAGTTTTTCCGTGATGCAGGGAAAAGATCAGATGTTACATTCCGTGAATGCTGAAAAGATCGAGCATGATGAGAGCCTGAGGCTTGCTATCAGGCGGTCGGATTTTTTCCGTCATATAAATGCCGGAACCATACAGTATTATATGGCCTACAATCCGGATGACGAATTTCACTCTGCAGAAAGTCTGCAGGCATTGCGGGGACAGGCAAACGGGGGACAGGGAGGACAAGGTACGCCTTCTTTTCTGGCAATGAGTACAGTTCAGCAGTATTTGCTGAACGCAGCTACTATCGCTGACGTAAATCTGGCAGTTACCAATGCCGGTAAGAATGATGATATTGAAAATGTGAGAAAGCTCGGAATCTGGCTTCTTTCAGATGATAACCACCCGGAATTATGGAATGCCGCGAGAACCCTGGCGCAGAATACCTGGGGGAAATTTGGGGGTCAGGGACGTTTCCGCCACCGTCTGCAGTCACTACCGAAAAGCGGACAGGTAATGCGTATCGCCCTTATAGAAGAATTTGCAAAGGACAGGAGCATTGCAGATATGGGATGGAACGCTCTTTTTGACCTGAGGACGGCAATCCTACCTGATGATCTGAATATGCATTTTGAAGATCTGTCCGCAAAGCGTGACAGCACCTTTTCTATGACAAACTTCAGGCAGAGTCTGGTGGACGGAACAGTTGTCAGAGCGCTTTCGGGAGCAGCATCAGCTGTAAGCAGTGGTATATCCATAAGAGATCCCCAGGATGCCTGG
>CADCQV010000032.1 GCA_902803625.1 uncultured Lachnospiraceae bacterium | reverse complement strand
GGTGCTGTCCGTATACGCATTTACTCTTACCCTCAGGCATAATCTCCATATGCTCCAGCTAAACGGGTATAAGAATGACGAGCACTTAAGGTGGATAAAAAAGAATATAAGACAGCAGTGGCTTTTGATATTCGGTCTTTTTTCCGGGATCCTCAGGCTTTTCCTTCCGTATTTAATCCCGGATATCCTCATCATTCTTGACCTTATCATGATAATCCTTGTCTACAGGGCGTTGATGAGGCTGAATAATAAAAAGAAGCTGGTCTACACCCCAAGGATAAAGAGACTGATCTTTACGCTGACTCTCCTTTCCATTCTTATTATCGCCGGGATAGTTTATGTATACGGGATAAAAGGTATAAGTGCTGCGGCGGTCATAGTGGTTTCCCTGGAGCTGATACTTGATATCGCCGGAAATGTCATCAACCATCCGGTGGAGGAGGGTATAAACAGGTACTATATCAATGACGCGAGGCGGATTTTAAGGTCTATGCCTGAGCTCATTACGATCGGGGTTACCGGAAGCTACGGAAAGACCAGTGTAAAGTATTATCTTGAAACCTTATTAAAGGCGAAATACAATGTTCTCGTGACTCCCGGGAATTTCAATACGCCCCTCGGGATCACACGTACCATAAGGGAGCATATGAAGCCCTCGAATGAGATCTTTATATGTGAAATGGGGGCGAGGAGAACGGGTGAGATCAAGGAGATATGTGATCTGTTTCCGCCTGACCATGGTATTATTACAGCCGTGGGACCACAGCATCTGGAGACCTTTTTCAGCATAGAGAATATCCGGAGGACGAAATTTGAGCTTGCAGATGCTGTGTCCGGAAAGGGAATGCTTTTCCTTAACGGTGATAATGAGCTGATACGGGAGACTGCGGAGAAATATCCTTCTCCTGTTCTTTATTTTTCAAAAGGACAAAGGGAGGGCTATTATGCAAAGGATATAAAGGTTTCTGATCTCGGTACGTCCTTTACGGTGGTGACTCCGGAGGGGGAGGAGGAACTCTTCCATGTAAGGCTTATCGGAGAGCACAATATAATCAACGTGCTGGGAGCCATAGCAGTTGCCAATAAGCTGGGAATGACATTAAAGGAGCTGAAGGTTCCGGTCAGAAGGATAGAACCTGTGGAGCACCGGATGCAGATCAGGAATCAGGGAAATGTCACGATAATCGACGACGCCTACAATTCTAATCCCGTGGGCTCTAAGGCTGCCGTTGAAACCCTTGCCATGTTTGACGGAGTGAAGATACTTATCACCCCCGGAATGGTGGAGCTCGGTGAACAGGAAAAGGAGTACAACCGGAAATTCGGCACTTACGCTGCGGAAAACTGCGACTATATTTTCCTTGTAGGGAAAAATCACACGAAACCGATAATGGATGGTATAATGGAAAGAAACTTCCCCGGAGAACGCTGCAGGGTATTTGACAGGGTCGAGGACGCCATGAGCTTTGCTCTCGGTATCAGGGACGACAGAAGAAAGTTCATATTACTCGAAAATGACCTGCCGGATAATTACTGATCTTTAGGGGACAGAAAGGTAAACACGTTGAAACTCAGAATAGCACTGCTTTTCGGTGGGAAAAGCGTTGAACACGAAGTGTCGGTGATATCAGGTATTCAGGCATATCTAAGCCTGAACCGTGAAAAGTACGATATTATCCCGGTATACCTCAGTAAAAGCAATGAAATGTATATAGGGGATGATATAGGGAAGATAGAATCCTACAGGGATATAAAGGGGCTTATCTCCCGCTCCCACAGGGTTATAATGGTAAACTGGGACGACAGGGTAAAGCTTGTTTCCTTCCCCGTAAAGAAATTCGGAAAGAATCCCGAATTTGAAATAGATCTGGTTCTCCCCGTAGTCCACGGAACGAATGTAGAGGACGGAGCGCTGCAGGGGTATTTTAAGACCCTGGGACTTCCCTTTGCAGGCTGTGATGTTACCGCATCGGCGGTGGGCATGGATAAGTATATAATGAAGATGATTCTGAAAGAAGCCGGGGTACCGGTCCTCGATGCCGGGGTCTATACCCTGTCGGATTATGAGGACATGGATCTTCTTATCAGGAAGATCGAAGAACGCTTCGGTTATCCTGTTATCGTAAAGCCCGTAAACTTAGGTTCCAGCGTTGGGATAGGTATAGCCGGGGATCCGTCATCTCTTGCAAATGCCCTGGATGATGCCTTTAAGTATGCGTCAAGAGTGCTTGTTGAAAGGGCGATCACGAACTTGAGGGAGATAAACTGCTCGGTCCTTGGAGATGAAAATGAGGCAGAGGCCTCCGAATGCGAGGAACCGCTTCATTCAGAGGAGATCTTAAGCTACAGCGATAAATACGAGAGAAGCGCGAAGTCCGGAGCCTCCAAGGGAATGGCGGGAGTTTCACGGAAGATCCCTGCAGATATCCCGGAGGAAATGCGTGAGGAGATCAGAAGCCTTGCGGTAAAGGCGTTCAAGGCTCTCGGCTGCTCGGGAGTGTCCCGTATAGACTTTATGATAGACGCAGACAGCGGGAAGCTTTACTTTAATGAGATAAATACCATTCCCGGTTCCCTTGCCTTTTATCTGTGGGAGCCTCTGGGAGTGGAATACAGCGTGCTTTTGGACAGAGTCATTGATCTTGCGCTTAAAAGGGCGCGTCTTCAGAATGACCTGACCTTCACCTTCGATACGAATATACTTGACTCTGCATCTTTTGGAGGCAATAAAATTGCAGTTAAGTAACGAACTTATAAAAGAGTTTCAGCATCTTATAGAAAAGGCATCCAGGGAAAGACTGAGCCGCGATGACCTGAAACAGGTATGTGAATATCTTGGAATATCCAAATTTTACTATGATGTGGATTATGATGATGACTTCCGTTTCCGTGACAATCGTATCGGAAAGGTGGTATTGGATGAGGAAAAAGAGGGAGACAAGATAATCCTTTTTAAGGACGGACAGCAGACCGGACTGTGCCTTAAGTACGCATATTTTTTCGATGACAAGGAGTATGTTCACTCTTATCAGGAATTTAAGATAGGTGTAAAAAAAGAGGATCTTAATCTGGAGGCTCTGAAGCTTTTTGCGGATCTGATGTATCTTTTGCTAAGCCGCCGCAATATGAGAACGATGCTGGATATCTCCCAAAACACCGATGCACTGACGGGAATACCGAATGTGGTATTTCTGCAAAAAAAGTATAAGGAGCTTGCGAGGAAGATCCCTGAGGAGGATCTGCTGCTTATTAGGCTCAACCTTCAGAATTTCAGGTATGTCAATGATGTGGCAGGAGGAAGAGCAGGAGATGAGGCCATAACACAGTATTCGAGGAAGCTCTGCACCTTTGTGGGCGAGGATGAGGCGGTATGCCGTCTTGGAGGGGACAATTATGTTCTTGTGATACGAAAGAAGAATCTGGAGGCTGTTCAGAGGAATCTCGGAAATGTCCTCATATCAAATCTGAAATCGGCACCCGGGGTTACCTTTAATATTACAACCTGGATGGGGATCTCGAAAGCAGTCAAAGGCCGGAGAAGGCCTTTCTTTGAGCGGCTGAACGAGGCGTCTGCGGCCTGTGAGCTTGCCAAGGGAAAGCTGAAAAAGCCTGTGGTTTATTTCGATGACGAGCTTGTGGAGGCCATAAGCCACAACCGGAGGATCCTGTCATTATTCCGTCCCGCCATACAAAAGAGGGAGTTTGTCCCCTTCTTTCAGGCGAAGGTTGATATGCGAAGCGGAGAGCTGGTAGGCTTTGAGGCGCTTTGCCGTTGGATACATGAAGGTCATTTTATATACCCTGATCAGTTCATTCCTGTTCTTGACAAAAACTCGCTGATACCGGAGCTTGATATCACCATATTCAAGGCAACCTGCTCCGCTATCCGCCAGTGGAAGAATATGGGCTTCAATGTTCCTGTCATTTCCTCCAATTTTTCAAAGAAGAATCTCTATGTCATGGATATAGAAGAAAAGATAGCTGCCATAATCGATGATTTCGGGCTTTCTCCCGAGTGCCTGGAAATAGAGATAACTGAAAGCGTCAAGGATACCGAGTACGAGCAGCTAATGGACTTTATCAGGAAGCTTAAGAATAAGGGCATAAGGATCTCCATTGATGATTTCGGAACAGGATATTCATCACTTTCACTTATTCATAATATCAACGCGGATGTGATAAAGATCGACCGGAGCTTTGTGGACAAGCTTCCGGACGACAGGCGTTCAAGGATACTTATCGAGAGCATTATAAATATAGCCGACAGACTGCATATGTCGGTAATTGCCGAAGGTGTCGAGAACGAAAAGCAGGGAAAGGCACTTCTGGAAATGGGCTGTAACAAGGCCCAGGGTTATTTTTACAGTAAGCCGGTGGATTTTGAGGCTGCCACAAAACTGCTGGAAAGCACATCATTTAAACCCATGTCGGAATGATCAGCATCCACCTCTTTTAAATCCATGCCCAAATGATCAGCATCCATATTATTCAAATCCATACCCAATAATTAGCACTCACCTCTTGACAGTGCTAACAATCCAATGTATTATAATAATTGACCTGCACAAAACCATTCTGATCGGTACTATGTCATTCTGAGGGCGAAGCCCGAAGAATCTTTATACTGGATCGGCGCATAGGCAGAGGCGATCTCCGGCAGGCATATGCGGATCAGATTGATAGCGAACGACTGCAGTTTTGTGCCGAAATGTGGCGGCGCGACGCGAAAGCGCATATTTTCGCTGGAGCGAGTCCAAATATTTCGACACAAAACAAAGGCAGTGAGCGTAATCTGATCCGCAGCTGCCTGCCGGAGATCGTCAGCAGCGAGGCAACACCGGAGATTCAGGATCTCTATATGCACCACTTCGGAAAGGAGGAACAGTATGAATATAAGTAAGTTTACACAGAGCTCAATGGAAGCCATAAATAACAGTCAGAAGATTGCCATGGACTACGGAAATCAGGAGATAGAACTGGAGCATCTCCTATATTCCCTTCTGACCATAGAAGATTCCCTTATCCTGAAGCTTGTGGAGAAGATGGGGATCGACAAGGAAAGCTTTATCCACCGCACGGAGGAAGCACTGTCAAAGCTTGTGAAGGTTCAGGGCGGAGACAGCTTTGTGGGAAAGAATTTAAACAAGGTAATGACATATGCGGAGGATGAGGCGAAGGCCATGGGGGATGAGTATGTCTCGGTGGAGCATCTTTTCCTCTGCATGATAAAGTACCCGAATAAGGCAGTCGCCGAGCTGTTCAGGGAGTACGGCATAACAAGGGACCGGTTCCTGTCTGCCCTGCAGGAGGTAAGGGGAAACCAGAGGGTTGTCAGCGATAATCCGGAGAGCACCTATGATACCCTTTCGAGATACGGGATAAACCTGGTGGAAAGGGCGAGAGAGGAAAAGCTGGATCCGGTGATCGGAAGGGACAGCGAGATCAGGAATGTCATAAGGATACTTTCCAGAAAGACCAAGAATAATCCTGTATTGATAGGTGAGCCCGGTGTCGGGAAAACCGCGGCGGTTGAGGGTCTTGCCCAGCGGATAGTGAGGGGAGATGTACCGGAAGGCCTGAAGGACAAGGAGATATTTTCCCTTGATATGGGCTCTCTTGTTGCAGGGGCAAAGTACAGAGGTGAATTTGAGGAAAGACTGAAGGCCGTATTGAATGAGATAAAGCATTCCGACGGCAGGATAATACTCTTTATCGATGAGATCCATAATATTGTGGGAGCAGGCAAGGCAGAGGGCAGTATGGATGCAGGAAATATGCTGAAGCCTATGCTTGCAAGAGGCGAGCTTCACTGCATAGGAGCCACAACCCTTGACGAATACAGGAAATATATAGAAAAGGATGCGGCGCTGGAGCGGCGTTTCCAGCCTGTAATGGTGGATGAACCCTCTGTTGAGGACACTATTTCCATTCTCCGCGGGGTAAAGGACCGCTATGAAGTATTCCATGGGGTAAAGATAAATGACTCAGCTTTGGTTGCTGCTGCAGAGCTTTCACACAGATATATAAGTGACCGTTTCCTGCCGGATAAGGCAATAGATCTGGTGGATGAAGCCTGCGCATCCATAAAAACCGAGCTTGATTCAATGCCCGAGGAGCTTGATGAGCTGAACCGGAGGATCACGCAGCTGCAGATAGAAGAGAATGCACTGAAAAAGGAAAATGACAATCAGAGTAAGACGAGGCTTCAGGACCTTCAGAAGGAGCTCTATGAGCTGAAGGATGAATTCTCGAAAAAGAAGGCTGATTGGGACAATGAGAAGGATTCCGTTTCCAAGGTTTCCGCGCTGAGGGAAGAAATAGAGTCACTGCGGAATGAGATAGCGATAGCTACGAGAAACGGGGATCTCACCAGGGCATCCGAGCTTCAGTACGGGAAGCTGCCGGGGCTTATGAAGACCCTTGAAACAGAGGAACGGAAGAATCAGGACAAGGATTTCTCAATGGTGCATGAAGCGGTGACGGATGAGGAGATAGCGGACATTGTATCCAGATGGACCGGGATCCCTGTGTCAAAGCTCACTGAGGGAGAAAAGAATAAGACGTTGAATCTCGACAAGGAGCTTCATAAGAAGGTAATAGGTCAGAACGACGCCGTTCAGAGGGTAACGGAAGCCATAATCCGTTCAAAGGCCGGAATAAAGGATCCGACAAAGCCTATAGGCTCCTTCCTTTTCCTGGGTCCCACCGGTGTGGGGAAAACAGAGCTTGCCAAGGCTCTGGCTCTTGCACTCTTTGATGATGAAAACAATATGGTCCGTATCGATATGAGTGAGTATATGGAAAAGTTTTCCGTATCCCGCCTTATCGGAGCGCCTCCGGGATATGTGGGCTACGACGAAGGAGGGCAGCTTACGGAGGCGGTAAGGAGAAAGCCTTACAGCGTTATCCTGTTTGACGAGGTGGAGAAGGCACATCCCGATGTATTTAATGTGCTGCTTCAGGTTCTGGATGACGGCCGGATCACGGACTCCCTTGGACGGACAGTGGATTTTAAGAACACCATAGTTATAATGACCAGCAATCTGGGATCAGAGAGTCTCTTAAACGGCATAGATGACTTTGGCTCCATCAGTCTTACCGCGCAGGCGGAGGTCAATGCCGCATTACGGGAGCATTTCCGTCCGGAATTCTTAAACAGACTGGATGAGATAATAATGTTCAGGCCTCTTACCAGGGCTGACATAAAGAGCATAATAGACCTGATCCTTGCAGAAACAAATGAACGCATAGAATCGAGAGAGCTGAAGATAGAGCTGACCGACAGCGCTAAGGAATTCATCGGGGAAAGTGCCTACGATCCTGTATTCGGTGCCAGGCCTCTGAAGAGATACATGCAGAAAAATGTTGAGACGCTGTCCGCTAAGCTCATTCTATCCGGAGAGGCCGGGGCAGGCAGTATCATTACCGTAGACAGCGACGGCACAAAGCTCACAGCGGCTGTCAGGAGCGCCTCCTGAGATTTATAAAAAAGAAAAGACGGGGTTTCTATTGAAAATCCCCGTCTTTTTTGTTATCATTCTTTAGTTGTGGAATTATTGTGCAATTTTAGAATGTAGAAGGTCAGTAAAGTTATGAAAGCAAGTAAAACAAACGTATTTATTTTTCTCATTGTTCTGGTGCTCCTCATCCTTGTTGCCGTATTCGGTATCGGCACTGAGGTAAAGAAGGTTCAGGATATCCGGTTCGGAATTGATATCCGGGGCGGTGTGGAGGCCGTGTTCAAGCCGGAAACAGATGAAGCAGTATCCGACAGTGAGCTGGAATCCGCACGGAGTATTATCGAAACAAGACTTGATAATAAGAAGATCACAGACCGTGAAATCACTATCGATAAGGACGGACGCTATATCATAGTACGTTTCCCCTGGAAATCGGATGAGACGGAGTATGATCCCGAGACTGCCATTGCAGAGCTTGGAGAAACTGCCCTGCTCACATTTAAGGATCCCTCCGGAAATATTATGGTGGAGGGAAAGAACGTTACCAGCGCAAAGGCTGAGTCGCGAAATGAAAACGGTATGACCGAGTATGTGGTTTCCCTTATTTTTGACGATGAGGGTGCACGGCTTTTCCAGGAGGCCACAGCCAATCTGGTGGGTCAGCAGATGGGAATATATATGGATGACACGATAATCAGCAATCCTGTTGTCCAGAGCGAGATATCCGGAGGACAGGCTGTCATCACGGGAATGGATGACTATGAGGAGGCAAAGGATCTGGCAGACAAGATAAATGCCGGTGCCCTTCCTTTCTCACTTGAGACCAAGTCCTTCAGTACCATCAGCCCCTCACTCGGACAGAATGCCCTGCAGGTAATGATATATGCGGGTATCATCGCCTTTGCCATTGTATGTGTATTTATGCTTGCATTCTACAGGCTGCCCGGCTTTGTGGCCTGCCTTACGCTTTTACTTCAGACGGTGCTGCAGCTTTTGGCCATATCTGTGCCGCAGTTCACCTTAACCCTTCCCGGTATTGCGGGTATCATCCTTTCCGTGGGTATGGCGGTTGATGCCAATGTCATCATATCGGAACGTATCTCTGAGGAATTAAAGAAGGGTGAAACCGTTAGGAGCGCGGTACGCCGCGGATATCAGAAGGCCTTTACCGCCGTCCTTGACGGAAATATCACTACCGCCATAGTTGCCGTTGTACTTATGATATTCGGTTCCGGAACCATGCTTTCATTCGGATATACGCTGCTGGTGGGAGTTATCGTTAACTGCTTCATCGGCGTGAATGTTTCGAAATTTGTCCTCACTTCTCTCGTTGAATACAATGCATTCAATACCGAGAAGGTATTTATTCAGAAGAAAGACAAAGCAGATATTAAATTCTTCGAGAATAAAAAGATTTTTGCCATTGTGACAGCGGTTCTCTTTGTGGCGGGTATCGCTATAATCGCTCTAAGGGGTCTGAATCTCGACACCCAGTTTACCGGCGGAACTGTACTGGAGTACACGGTTGACAGTCAGTCGATTGATACGGAAGCTGTCGCACAGGCCGTTAACGGGGCCATAAACAGGAATTCCACGGTTCAGGTTTCAAATAGCCAGGCAGGAACTACGGTAGTGGTGACCCTGGCAGGAAATGCCGGTCTCACACCTGAAGAACAGGCAAAGGCCGGAGAAGCCATAGGGAAGGTTCTCAATATCAGCAATCTGGAGCCCAGCCAGACCTTTGCGGTGGAACCCTATGTGGGAGCAAAGGCCTTAAGGAACGCGGTAATAGCCATTCTCATCGCCTTCGTTGGAATACTTCTGTATGTAGGCTTCCGTTTCGCGGCTCTTTCCGGACTTTCTGCAGGAATAACCGCTATCATTGCCCTGATGCATGATGTTTGTATAGTAGTATTTGCCTTTGCGCTTTTCGGGATCCCTCTCGGAAATTCCTTTGTGGCAGTGGTTCTGACCATAGTGGGTTATTCGATCAATGATACCATTGTGGTATATGACAGAATAAGGGAAAACAGGAATATGGATGCAAGGCTCTCTATTTCAGAGCTGGTTGACAGATCGGTAACCCAGGTGCTGGCAAGATCCATAAATACATCCATAACGACTCTTCTCTGTGTGCTGGTAATACTGGTGGCTTCGATTCTCTACAGGATATCCTCCATATACCAGTTCTCTCTTCCTATGATGGTAGGTCTCGTGGCCGGCTGCTATTCATCGATCTGTATTGCAGCAGCGCTCTGGGCCAGCTGGAAGAGTAAGAAAGCCTGAACGTGATGAATCCGAATTATCTGATAGTATTTTTCATATCCATGGTGCCCCTTATTGAGCTCCGTGGTGCGGTTCCCTTTGCGGTGGGCTTCCACAATGCGGATCCTTCATTCAATATGGTTACGGCGTATATCCTTATCATCGTTGGGAATATGCTTCCCGTGCCCTTTATCTATCTCTTCGCAAGGAAGGTTCTTGAATGGGGAAAGGATAAGCCGGTGATCGGGGGATTCTTTTCCTTCTGCCTGCAGAAGGGTGAAAAGGGAGGAAAGAAGCTGGAGGAAAAGGCAAAGAACGGGCTGTACGCGGCTCTTGCCCTTTTTGTGGGTATTCCGCTTCCGGGAACGGGAGCCTGGACGGGAATGCTGGCAGCCAGTATCCTGGATATGGATTTTAATAAAAGCACCGTTGCGGTTTTGTCGGGAGTCCTGCTCGCAGGAATAATAGTCGGTATTGTTTCCTTCGGGGCTTTCGGTGCGGTAAATGCAATAACGGGTTAGAAAAGATAAAAGGGGATCGTCATTTGACGGTTCCCTTTACTGCATAAAGGAGAAAACTATGATCCCATCAGATCCGGTAATACTGCTTAGCTATATAAACACACAGCTTAGAGATAATTACAGCTCTCTGGACGAACTGTGTGCTTCTTTTGACGTGGACAAAAAAGATATATGTGACAGGCTGTCTGCCATAGGCTATACTTACGACAAAGAGGGTAATACTTTTAAGTAAGATGGATTTATTCGAATATGTAAGATCCGAAAATCTGAAAAATGAATCTCCGCTGGCTGCGAGGCTCAGACCCTCCACTCTTGATGAGATAGAGGGACAGGAGCATATTCTTTCCGGGGGAAAGATGCTCTACCGTGCCATAAAGGCCGATAAGCTGAGCTCTGTTATATTTTACGGACCTCCCGGAACCGGCAAGACCACCATTGCCATGGTCATAGCCAATACGACAAAGGCCGGCTTTAAGCAGCTTAATGCCACCACCTCGGGAAAGAAGGACATGGAGGAGGTGGTTAAGGAAGCAAAGGAAGCCGCCGGGATGTATGGGAAAAAGACCATACTCTTTATCGACGAGATCCACAGGTTCAATAAAGCCCAGCAGGACTATCTCCTTCCCTTTGTTGAGGACGGAACGGTGATACTCATCGGAGCAACCACGGAAAACCCTTATTTCGAGGTTAACGGGGCGCTTCTTTCAAGATCGCTGATATTTGAATTAAAGCCACTGTCAAAGGACAATATCAAGAATATCATTTTAAGGGCGCTTTCTGACAGGGAGAAGGGGCTTGGCGCCTACGGAGCAGATATAGAAGAGGACGCATCGGAATTTCTTTCCGAAGTGGCGAACGGAGATGCCAGAGCAGCTCTCAATGCAGTGGAGCTTGCAGTGCTCACCACAGAGCCCGGCAGTGACGGGAAGATACATATTACACTTGACGTTGCCGAGGACTGCATACAGAGGAAGGCTGCCAGATATGACAGGAACGGGGACAATCATTATGATACCATCTCGGCATTTATAAAGAGCATGCGGGGATCGGATCCCGATGCAGCAGTATATTATCTCGCGCGGATGCTGTATGCGGGAGAGGATATAAAATTCATTGCGCGGCGCATTATGATCTGTGCGGCTGAGGATGTAGGTCTCGCAGATCCGATGGCCCTTGTGGTGGCGACAAACGCGGCTTTGGCCGTCGAAAGGGTAGGACTTCCGGAAAGCAGGATAATCCTCTCGGAAGCGGCGGTCTATGTGGCAACCGCGCCGAAATCCAATGCATCCTATCTTGCCATTGGTGATGCCGGACGCGTGGTGGAAAAGGAAAGCACACCGGGGATCCCGAGGCATTTGCAGAATGTCCATGCGGACTCGCACGGAGAAGAGAGGGAGCAGGGTTATCTCTATGCCCATGATTATCCCCATCACTACGTGAAGCAGCAGTATCTTCCGTATGAGCTGAGCGGCAGGGAATTCTATAAGCCCTCAGGTGAAGGCTATGAGGTGAAAATAAAGGAACACATGAAGAGATTAAAGGAAGGAGACAGGTAAATATATGTCGGATCTGACTTCACTCGGAAAAGCGGCAAAAACGGCATCGTATACGATGGCTCTCTTAAAAGATGATGAAAAGAGAGAAGCATTGATAATGGCAGCTGACGCCATCCTGAAGGGCGCTGAGCGGATAATAGCTGCCAATGGGAAGGATATGGAGGCAGCCCGGGCAAAGGGCACCAGTCCTGCGATGCTTGACAGGCTCGTGCTTAATGAAAAGAAGATAGGTGAGATGGCTCAGGGAATGAAGGAGGTGGCGGAGCTTCCGGATCCAAACGGTCAGCTGATGGAAACAATAGAGAGGCCAAACGGCCTTATCATAGAGAAACGCAGGGTTCCCGTCGGTGTGATAGCCATAATCTACGAATCCAGACCCAATGTGACGGCTGACGCCTTTGCCCTGACCTTCAGGTCGGGAAATGCCTGTATCCTGAGAGGCGGGAGTGATGCCATAAACTCAAATTCCGCCATAACGGATATTATAAGGGAGACCCTTCGGGGGATCCGGCCGGAAATAGAGGATTCAATGATACTTGTCCGGGATACTTCACACGAATCGGTGACAGAGCTTATAAAGATGAGGCAGTATCTGGATCTCGTGATCCCAAGGGGCGGAGCCGGGCTTATCAGGAACGTTGTCAGCAACAGTACGGTGCCGGTCATAGAGACAGGAACCGGAAACTGCCACGTATACGTAGATAAGGATGCCGATCTTGAAAAGGCGGTTCCCATTATAGTAAACGGAAAGACCCAGAGAATGGGGGTCTGCAATGCGGTGGAATCACTGGTGATACATAAGGATATCGCGGAAAAGGCACTGCCCCTGATTTATTCTGCCCTTCATGAAAAGGATGTTGAATTAAGAGGTGATGACAGGGTTCTATCGGAGCTGAACGGAAGGGGCGGTGTAAATCCCGCCTCCGAAGAGGATTACGGAACGGAGTACCTGGGACCTGTTATTTCGGTGAAGACCGTTTCCTCACTTGATGAGGCAATAGAGCATATTAACAGATTCACCACCCACCATTCGGAGTGTATAGTCACAGAGAACAAGGCTTCGGCTGAGAGCTTCCTGAAGAGAGTCGATGCCGCCTGTGTTTACCACAATGCCTCCACCAGATTCACAGATGGCTTTGAATTCGGCTTCGGAGCGGAGATAGGCATAAGCACCCAGAAGATACACGCCCGCGGTCCCATGGGGCTAAATGAGCTTATGTCTTATAAATACGAGATCCGCGGCAGCGGCCAGATAAGGTAACTGGATGGGGCCATTGTCATTCCGGGCGAAGCGGAGAATCTTATAGCATAAACTACGCACTTGTAAAAATAAAATTATTGTAGTAGAGTTTTTACTTAAAAGAACATTCAGAAGAAAAAACAGAAGGGAGTGGTCAGTTTGGCAGTAAAGAATCTTGATTGGGAGAATATGGGATTTGCCTATATCAAAACGGATTACCGCTATGTTTCGAATTATAAGGACGGTGCCTGGGATGACGGAGCGGTCATTAAGGATTCCACCATCGTTCTGAGTGAGGACGCCGGCGTTCTGCACTATGCGCAGGAGTGCTTTGAAGGACTGAAGGCGTACAGAACAGAGGATGACCGGGTGGTGTGCTTCCGTCCGGATCTTAATGCAGAGCGTATGATCGATTCCGCAAAAAGGCTGGAAATACCGCCTTTTCCCAAGGAGAGGTTTATCAAGGCCGTCGAGGAGACTGTAAAGGCCAATGAGGACTGGGTGCCTCCTTATGGCAGCGGGGCCACTCTGTATATCCGCCCCGTATTGTTTGCAACAGGAAATGTAATAGGAGTAAAGCCCGCGGATGAATACCAGTTCAGGATCTTTGTTACCCCTGTAGGACCTTATTTTAAGGGCGGTGCAAAGCCGATTTCCATTAAGATCAGTGACTATGACAGGGCAGCTCCTCACGGAACCGGTAATATCAAGGCAGGACTGAACTACGCCATGAGCCTTTACCCTATAGTAAAAGCCCATGAGGAGGGCTTCGCCGAGAATCTCTACCTTGATGCCGGCACCAGAACCTATATAGAGGAAACCGGCGGCGCAAACGTGATTCTGGTTGACAGGGAAGGCAACATCGTTATTCCGAAGTCCTATACGGACTCTATCCTTCCTTCCATAACACGTCGTTCCATAGCATATGTGGCAGAGCATATTCTGGGACTCAAGGTAACTGAGAGACCTGTGAAGCTCGAAGAGATATCCGACTTTGCAGAAATGGGACTCTGCGGGACCGCAGCGGTTATAAGCCCTGTCGGAAGGATCACGGATCACGGAAAGGTATATGACATTCCCAGCGGAATGGAAGCTATGGGACCTGTAACAAAGAGACTGTACGACACCCTTACCGGCATACAGATGGGTCACATCGAAGGACCCGAGGGCTGGGTATACGAGATAAAATAAGGAAGAAGACCATGCCGAGATGTTTATTGTCACCGCTCGATCTGACGGTGGAAGAACTTGATGAACTTATGGATACCGCCATGGATATTATGAAGGATCCGGAAAAGTATTCCCATACTATGGACGGAAAGGTGCTGGCGACCCTGTTTTTTGAACCGAGTACCAGGACAAGGCTTTCCTTTGAGGCGGCAATGCTCCGGCTCGGAGGGAAGACCATGGGCTTTCACTCAGCGGATTCCTCCTCTGCTACAAAGGGGGAAACCGTGGCGGACACCATAAGGGTAATGTCACAATTTGCGGACATATGTGCTATGAGGCACCCGAAGGAGGGGGCTGCACTTGTTGCCGCTGAGAAATCCGATATCCCCATAATAAATGCAGGAGACGGCGGGCATCAGCATCCCACGCAGACCCTTACGGATCTGATGACCATAAAGGCGCTTAAGGGTCATTTCGATAATCTTACCGTGGGAATGTGCGGTGACCTGAAATTCGGAAGGACCGTACACTCGCTCATCCGGGCACTGGTGAGATATGAGAATGTGAAGTTTATCTTCATTTCCCCGAAGGAGCTGATGCTTCCCGGTTATATCAGGGATGATCTCCTTATCCGGAATAATGTGGAATTCAGGGAGGTTACAAAGCTGGAGGATGTGCTTTCAGAGCTGGATCTTTTGTATATGACCAGGGTACAGAGAGAGCGTTTCTTCAATGAAGAGGATTATGTACGTTTGAAGGACTTCTATATCCTCGACAGGAAGAAAATGGAGCTTGCCGGTAAGGATATGCTGGTGCTGCATCCTCTTCCCAGGGTAAATGAGATAGCCACTGAAATAGATGATGACCCGAGAGCCGCATATTTCAAGCAGGTCAGGTACGGAATGTTTATCAGAATGGCTCTGATATTGAAGCTTTTGGATGTAAAGGTAAAGTAAGGAAGTATTATGGCTGAAAAGGACAAAACAGAAAAGGGAAAGACCCAGTACAAGCTGTATGTTGGGAAAATCGAAGAAGGCTTTGTTATAGATCATATAACTCCCGGAAACGGAATGAAGATATATCATGATCTGGGACTCGACAAGCTGAACTGTGCCGTTGCCATCATAACCAATGCCCTCAGCAAGAAGATGGGCAGGAAGGATATGATAAAGGTGGAAATGCCGTTAAGGGCTTACGATCTGGATATAATAGCCTTTCTTGACCACTCGGCTACGGTTGACATAATTCAGAACGGAGAGATCATAGACCGTCCCAAAATGGAGCTGCCGCGAGAGATAAGGAATGTCATTTCCTGCAAGAACCCCAGATGCATAACCAGCACGGAAAGGGAGCTGGAGCATATCTTTGTCCTCACGGACGTAAAAAGCGGGACGTACAGGTGCAGGTACTGTGAAACCAAATACAGTGCTTCCTGAGGGTTGAAATATGATACACGAGATCGCACCACATGTTTTTGACAACCGGTTTTTAAGCGATGCCGTTCCGCGGGATGACAGTCCTGTATTTGTTTTCGGCAGGGAAAACGAACCGGCCTTCGGAGGCGGCGCCGTGCTGGTAAGGGATCATCATATCCCTGTGTTCCGGGATGTGAGAGCCGGGGGTATAGAAGCGGAAAGCCTTACCCGGCTCTTTTCAATTGATGGCCGTGACTGCTTTCTGCTTGATCTTCTTCCCGCAGGGATGCTTACAGAGGAAAAGGGCTTTTCCTTTAAGAGATTCAGGGATATAAGAAACGTACAGGAAATACCGGATCATGAGTATTTTCTTGCAATGACAGCTTTTCAGCTGTACAACTGGTACGGAAGCAACAAATTCTGCGGACGCTGCGGGGGAAGGATGCAGAGGTCGGAGAAGGAAAGAGCCCTGATCTGTCCTGACTGCGGGAAAACCGTATATCCGAAGATCGTTCCGGCTGTTACGGTGGCGATAATCGACCGGGAGCGGGACAAGATACTGCTCACAAAATATGCGGGACGGGACATTCCGTTTTATGCCCTTGTAGCCGGATTTACCGAAATAGGGGAAACCCTGGAAGAGACCGTAAGCCGGGAAGCCTTGGAGGAAACAGGGCTAAAGGTAAAGAATATCTGCTATTTCGGGTCACAGCCCTGGGGAATAGTGGATGATCTTATGGTTGGCTTTGTCTGTGAGCTTGACGGCAGTAATGAGATACACCGGGATGAGAGTGAATTAAAGCTTGCGGACTGGTTTTCACGGGATGAGGTGGTGCTTCAGCCTACGGATATGTCCCTTACAAATGCCCTGATGAAAGCCTTTAAGGAAGGGCGGATCTAAGAACATAGAATAAGAACAGTGTGATATGCCGTCAGCTCAGCCTGACGGTTTGTCATTCTGAGGGCGAATATATATTTTGTCATTCTGAGGGCGAAGCCCGAAGAATCTTCTCAAAGAATGGACAGATCACCGGGACCTTTCTGTATATTTAACGTACAACTTTCAGACATATTTTGGCAAATGTTGATACAACTTCCACAAAGTGGTATGTACAATTTTGGATATTATGTCAATTGCACGAAACGTTTTATTTTAGTATGCTGAAAATCGAAATGAGGGTGTAACTATTCAGAACAGTCACTTGCGGAACCGCAATTGACGTATGAAAACCAGGGCAAATATGAGGTTTAGGGGAGAGCGAATTCTTTAGGAGAGATTTGGAGATGGCATACGAAGAATTAAAGGCAATTGTGGGAAGCAGACTGGATAAGGTGGATTCGGCTATAGAGGTTCTGAATGCCGGAAGCCTCGGAGCAGATTCGTACAGGAGCATTATCAAAGACTACGAAGAGTTCCACAGAACCGGAGACATTAAGGTTTTCAATTCGGTGGTGAGCCAGCTGAAGACCAGTACGGGAGTGAATTTCTAAAGCAGTATCTATTCAGAATCCGAAGGGTTCAGAATAGATATACAATTTCATAAAATGTATATTCAGGCTGCGGTCCGGTTTATATTCCGGATCGCAGTTTTTATCTGTTTCTTAAGGATTTTAGAGGTTGTTTGAAGGACGGCTTTGAGATATGATGATACAAACGCCCAAAGTGCCGACACCGCTCACAGCGGATGGAAGGACGACGATTGACGGAAAGGAGCGACATAGACAAATTATGAAAAAGCAACTGACTCTGGTTTTTACCTTTATTCTTATGCTGGCCCTGACAGCCTGCGGAGGTTCCCAGGCTTCCTCCGAAGAATCCGGCAGGATGGAAAAAAATATGGCTGCCCCTATGGATGCAGCTGCAGGTGCTGCATATAACGGGGATTATGAGTCTGCAGATTTTTCCTACGACGAGGCTGTTCCCGAAGAAGCGGCGGGAAGCGGCGGAGCCGAAGCCCCGGAAGAGGTTGGAGAAGGGG
>CADCQV010000031.1 GCA_902803625.1 uncultured Lachnospiraceae bacterium | reverse complement strand
TCAGATTCTTCCTGCAGGCTTAGGAATATTTCCTGTATCTTCTTCTGATCCCTGTACAGGATCTCACTTCCGTCATCTGCTATGGACAGAATGACCGGCATTCCTTCTGCTGAGGAGATATATTCCCTTATCTTTTTTTCAAAGGCTTCGTAGGCCTCCTTTGTATCTCCGCCGCTTAAACTGAATTCATCTGCCCTGGTATTTCCGTTTTTCAATATCTTCAAGCTTCTCTTCTTTGGTTCGACGGGATTAAAGGTTGCAGTCACTGATATAATGGCTGTCTTCTCTGCAGTATCTATCTGGTCAGTATAGAGTCTGAGCTTATCCAGCTCCTCAGCCTCGGTCCTTTCCAGTGAAGACTGCAGCTCCGAAACAAAGGCCTCCTTCTTTTCGAGATCGATACCGGAAACCTGCTGCTTCGCCACCACTACCATAAGCAGAATAAAGATAACATCCAGAAGAGATGTAAGGTCTATCAGGATATCATTTTTTCTGTGTCTGTCCCTTCGCATATCACTCGTCCCTGATGCTGTTTAAGATCCCACGGCTTCTGATGGTGGTATCATATGCATCCAGCATATTGTCAACGGCATATATGATCCTTCCGTTCAGCAGTGTGACCGTGAGCTTCAGTACTATTGAAGCAATAAGCCCGTAAAAGGTGGAGCTTAAGGCAATATTCAAAGACCCAACGATCGCAGTGCTGTCCATAGCCGTCGTCTGCTTCATTATGCCTGCCACGGTCCCCAGTATCCCCATAAGCGGAAATACTGGTATCAGCTGCGATATGGTCTCATATACGGATCTCGCCCCGTTATACTTATTCTCGTATGAATAAATGGTATCCATATCTGCGGCGGTCTTTCTCTCATACTCCGTAACTGTCCCGTCGGAGCCTATGGTTTTTTTGATCTCCCTCCCGTTCAGGGCATGGGATATGGTATGGAAATGATCCTTCAGCACCGTATAATTATACAGGATGATTATAAGCATGATCACTGCGGATATGATAATGACCGGTGTGATCAGGTTTGATATTATTCCGAGCATTTTTTCTCCTCACTTTGGATAATTTTTCTTTTTGTCCGGCTTGGCCGTAATGGAGTTCGTGGCATCATAGAGGCTTCCCGTCAGGGCAACAGGGCTCATAAGAACCCTTCCCGTTCCCCGGTATACATTTACCAGGCCTTCCCCGGACATAGCAGAGCCGATAAGTGTACTCGTAGTGCGTTCCACCGTGAGCTTCAAGTCCGACGTCCAGCACATTGCCATACTGCCGTCTATCTTCAGCTCATCATTATTAAGCTCTATCTCTATAAGCTCCTCAAAGGGAACATTACTTTCCAGTGCCGCAAAACCATAGCCGTAGAGCGAGAGATTGAATAGTCCTTCTCCTCCGAAAAGCGCCGATGACACTGTATTCCTGCCTACCACTCTGTTTTTTACCGTATCCTCGCAGGCAAGGAACATCCCGTCCTCTATGGTCATTCCGCTTCCCCACTCTCCTATATCCACAAGGATTATGTATTTGTATGTGGGTTCCAGTGCAAGATACCCCACACCCTCATACTCCGGCTTTATGGCGGATTCATTGGTGACAGCTCCCTTTACGAGATTCCCCACAAGGCTTCCGACTCCCTTTATCCCCGTAGATGCCCGCACATCCCCGGCAAACCACTGCATGGCGCCTGCCTGGGTAATGATGGACTTTGTTCCGTCAAGTGTTGCGATGACCTGCCGTCTCCTTACTCCCATCTCACTCATAAAGTACTCCATGGAAGCCGTGTCCGGGCTTACGCTGGCGTCCTTCATATATTCAAGCACCTTGAAGCTTCCCGCCTCCGCAACTATTTTTCTGTCTTTATTTTCGAGATTTACGATCCGCATAATAACCCCTTTTTGTTACCCTCTTTCAATAGTACATCAGCGGTCTGATAATGTCCACAATGACGTGGCTCCGCCCCCGGCCGGTGCCCCGGCTTTCCTGACCACGGCCGTGCCTCAGCTTCCCGGCCGTACCCCGGCTTCCCTGACCACGGCCGTGCCTCAGCTTCCCGGCCGTACCCCGGCTTCCCTGACCACGGCCGTGCCCCGGCTTCCCGGCCGTACCCCGGCTTCCCTGACCACGGCCGTGCCTCAGCCAGCAGACTGTTTTCCTCGCGCTACGATCCCGCTAAGCTCATCCTTCGTCTTATTACAAAATTTTGCTCGGCGCTGTTCCGGTCTTGCGTATTTACACTTTGAATAACGAACCTTATTCCAACGCAAGCCCGGCCTTCGCACTCGCAAAATTTATAAGCCTCGGATTCGCTAAGCGGGACGTGCTGATTGCTCGGAAAACAGTCTGCCGGCTCTCGGCACTACCTGGCCGGTACGCGGAGGGGGTGCGCTGCACTACGGTCATCCTGAGCGCCAGCGAAGGATCTTTCCAACCGGTTATAGAGGCTTCTCCGCTGCGGTCACTCCCGTATCCAGAAGCCGTCTCTGATCTCAACCCCCATTGGCTCGATATAGTCAAGGTTTTCCTCGTAGAGAACAGAGGGGAAGGCAGAGTACCAGACCGGGGTTCCCGGCTCCTCCGGGAAGTAGAATACACTGCCGCAGCATTCGCGGCTTTTGACCGGAGATACCGGGTAATCTTTCTGGAATACCGCGTACTGACGGCTGCGGTTATTTTTCATATATACAATGTCACGGTAAATGATATTGCTTAAGGGTATAAGCATCATAACGATAAACAGAGCCGGAATGATACAGGTTAATACTCTTTCCGCTCGTCCTGCCGTTTTTCCCGAAGTATAAATGCACCCTGCAGTTATAAGTGGCAGGAGAAGTAGATAGAGGTAGCCATAGCGGATAAGCGGTGCCGTAAAGAACCAGAAGAGTGATCCGGCTATAAGCACGGATTCCAGAAACAGCATCCTGAACATCATCCTGTTTTTATCACGGGAGATTAGGATGCGGATAAGGCTTATGATACACCAGATGACTCCGGCCAAAAATCCTGCCAGAAATACCAGCGAAAAGCAGCGGTCCAGCACTGTCTGTCCCTGCCACCAGGAAGGCGTCCATTCCCAGACCTTTTCATCAATTCTTGAAGCATCCCTCACATATCGCGCCCAGGTAGTGATCTCATCAGCGTCATGCCGGGCACTTTCATAGGGTATCTTCCAGGGAAGATCGAATAGATCGATCCCCGGAAAGGGATAGATCAGCCATCCCGAGATCAGAACATTCCGGATAAAGTATGGCAGAACCAGTGTTATCCCGGAGCATATGGAGACTGTTATCTCCTTCACTCTTTTTTCCCTTATCAGACTGACCGCGGGCTGGATAACCAGCAGAACAAGCACTCCCACAGACAGTTTGACTGAGACAAGGAATACGGTGATGATGCAGAGAAAGGCGTAGACTATGGTTCTATCATCTTCTCCTTCCGCCTCCTTTATCCACAATATGACTACGGCAAAAAAGAGATAAAGGAGTATCGGATCTGTTGTCGGAGAGATCAGCTCTATTCCTCCGATTACCGTATAGAACAATGGTGCGAGCCCTGCGAAGTTACTCAGCTTTCCAAATCTCCGGTAAGATAAATCGTGCTTTATCCCGTAAAAGGCGTAAAGTGTAACTAACTCTGCCATATAGCCGTTCACACCGTGGAGAGACTGTCCCAGAAAGGCAAAGCTATATAGCGCGCTCACGCTGAAAAATGCGCTGTTATAAGCAAAGCGGTTCTGCAGAAGCCCCAGTCCCCTTATCACTCCGTACTCCTCTATCCAGCGTATGGACTGTGCGTGGTAGAGCCCCGAGTCAGAATGGAAGGAGCCGTAGCAGCTAAGGATCAGTATAAAGAGAAAGATAAGGATAAAGGGTATAAACCATATGAGTCTGAGTGGCGAAGCTGCAACGACCTTTATGTGTTTAATGATTAATCCGGGAATAGCACTGACCTTTTTTTGATATTCTTCTCTTTCGAAAAAAAGAATAAGGAGACAGATCAGGATAAGTCCCACGTTAGCTGCAGCTCCAACCCCGTGAAACAGGCTGAAATACCCGGCATAAGCCGTAACAAAGGCAAATCCCGAAAGCTCGATATGGAGAAGACCCCACCTTGTTTTCTCAGCGAAAGCAAGGGACAAGGCAGAGAGAAGTGCGTGTCCCGTTATAAAGCAGGTGATAAAGATATATGCCCAGTTTAGAATGATGATCAGCATCCGCCTAGTCCCTCTCCCTCTTTTTCCGGATGAGATCTATCATTCTCTGCTCCGTTTCCATACGGTTTCTACGGGCAATATTCTGCAGTATCAGTCCCGCAAAAAACGACTGTATCGCTGCAATGAAAACAAAACCGCATACAATAAGTGTAGGGAAGCGGAGTACCAGACCGGTATTTAAATAATCTATAAGAACCGGAATAACAAATAGAACAGACAGTATTGTAAGTATAACAGACAAGATACTGAAAAATTTCAGGGGATGATACTCCCTGAAAAGCCTTGTTATGGTATGCAGTACCTTTATGCCGTCGGAGTAAGTATTAAGCTTTGATACGCTGCCCTCCTTACGATCCCGGTACTCTATAACCACATTCTCAACCTGCATATTGTTATTGACCGCGAAAATGGTCATCTCCGTCTCTATCTCAAAGCCTTTTGACAGTATGGGGAAGGATTTTACGAACTGATATGAAAATGCCCGGAAGCCTGTCATTATATCCCGGATATCGCAAGAAAAAAGCTTATTTATGCTGCCCCGTACCAGCGAGTTTCCGAGATTATGAAAGGGACGCTTGTTCTCTGAAAAATATGTGGATGAAAGCCGGTCTCCCACCACCATATCCGCCTGATGAAATAGTACGAGATCCGCCATTTCCTTCGCAGAACTAAGCTCATAGGTGTCATCACCGTCCACAAGGATATAACACTCAGCATCTATTTCACGGAACATCCTCCGGACAACGTTGCCCTTGCCCTGCATATATTCATGCCTGACTATGGCTCCCGCTTCCTCCGCCTTCTTTACGGTATCATCGGTGGAATTATTGTCGTACACATATATCACCGCCCCGGGAAGTGCCAAGCGTGCATCCGCTATTACCTTTGCTATTGATAATTCCTCGTTAAACACGGGGATCAAAACCGCTATTCTGTCCACTCTTTTACTCCGTACACTGTAATAAAGGATCTAAACAAACCTCAGAATAACATAAGTATATCATGTTTAGAACGCCAAAAGTACCGAATCCCGCATTAGCCCCATTTGTGTTTTTTCACATTTTGATGTATAATAAATTCGGATTTTTATCGGATGAAACCTGTCTTTTACAGTAAATGATATTGAATATCCCCTGCAAGCCTCGAGTTACGGCGTTGCAGGGGATTTGTGTTTTGAAATGATAT
>CADCQV010000030.1 GCA_902803625.1 uncultured Lachnospiraceae bacterium | reverse complement strand
TCCGTCAGCCTTCGTATTTTCAGGAGGGTTCGCTCCAGGCATCAGGAGAGCATCATATGAATTATTCTCCATAAAGAGATCTGCGACCGTGGAAACCGCTTCCGGATCCTCTTTGTCCTTAAAGAAGCAGCTGATCAAGATCTTGTATTCATCGTCACTGTTACTCTCTACCCAGCCATAGGCTTTTGCGCAGGTACCTTCACTATCCTTGAAGGAACAGGAATATAGATAGATACCGGGATCATCTTCGTTATACTCAACCTGGGTCTCCTCTGTTTTCTCGATTCCGGGGAAGGTATCTGAAATACTGTCCATAACGGATTGTTTTATCAGATCATTCCATTCCTCGGCCGTCTTGAATATCACGTTTTCTCTGTTCACGATATCGCCTTTTTCGGTAAGTACCGTTTTAATCACTAAGGAAGCAAAAATATCGCCGTCTTCCTTCGGCTGGAACGATACCTGCAGATCACCGTCCAACGTGGTCTCGAATACATCTGTATAAAGGCTGTCAGGGTAGCTTATGGGAATGTCAAAGCCCTTTGTCCCGGGCGTGTATTCCGCATTAAACTCAAGAGCCGAGTAGTCCTTGCTGCCGCCGCCTCCCTTTATTGCAAAGACCGCTATCACTGCGATAAGTACAACTGCCGCGGCAGCTATACCGATAAACAGCGCCGGGCTCTTTTTTTGCGTATTCTGTTGTGTGGGATCCTTTGCCGCAGGCTTTGTCCTTATCCCCTTTTTCTCATCCTCAAGGGCTTCCTCCGCCCTCCTCTTTCTCTCCTCTACTTCTTCTTCCATTCTGCGGACTTCCGCTTCGGCGGCCTCTCTTTTTGCCCGCTCCTCTTCGGCCTTTCTTCTGGCCTCCTCCTCTGCCTGCTTTTTCTTCTGGGTCGAGACAAAAAGCGCGGCAGTTTCCTCATTGTTGTTCAGATTCTCATCACTCATTTACTTCCTCTCCCTTCTCACTTTAAAAGCCCGGTTATTTCATCAAGGCTAAGGTAAGCCTCGGTTTCTGTCTCTTCGAAGTAGCCGCTTCCGTCTCCGGATTTGTAGGTGATCGTTTTCAGCCCGTCGAAATCTATACGCATCATCGGGTCGTAATCCGCCACAAATCCCGCCATCTCCTTATAATATGCTGCTTCATCCGTTTCCTTCCCGTTTACGGAATAGGTGAATATCTCATTGTCATCCGCATCCCTTTGAAGGGTATTTATCATCTCAGCCCTGAAGACCTCAGAGAGGGCGCCATCCTTTATCTCTGAGAAAATCTCCCTGGCTCCGGCCATTCCGGAGGCCTCACGTATAAGATTCTTTGTCTCGCTGAAGCTTATGGATGTCCCGTCTACTCCGCTTATCCCGCTTGCAAGCTGTACGACCTTCCCGTCAAATACCGAAAAGATAAAGGTATTGTCGTGGTCAAAGGAACCGTTCGAATCGGCGGCGATGAGCTCCGGAATATTATCATCATTGATGTGATAGAGCGCGAAGCTGTCTGCAAAACCTTCGGAGCTTAGCTCCTTCACCTTGTCGAGATACAGTGCCTTATACGCTCCATCTTCGTCTCCCGCATCGGAGACCGTATCAGAAGCTGCTTCTCCCAGATCAAGAAGTTCCAGGCTGTCAAGCTCACCATCATAGAACGAGGCATTGCTGTCATATTCATCGATAGGGCATCTGAACCCGTAATAATATGTAAAGCTGTCCGTAAGAACAACCACTCCCTCGGCCTGTTTCGTATCCTCATTGGAACCGCTTGTCCAGGAAACCCTGTAGACAGGATATGAAAATGCCGGGGATAGCTTTGTATCTTCCTTTGTCTCTGTAATCTGCGCGTCACTGTCAACCTCGGCACTTACAAAGCTTTCCGCATAAGCGGCCGGATCCTGGTCCGCCCCGATGGAGGCAGGTGCGCACATATTTGTGATTACGGTCACACTGTCCTCGGTCATATCCTCATAGAAATAGCTGCCGTCATCATTATTGTCATTCCTCAGATTGGAGAGACCGGTGTATGTCGGTCCCTTTATCGCAAGGGTATTCTCCGCCCCCTTTTCTCCCGCGTCTTCCGGCTGTTCCTCCGGCTGCCCGGACTGCTGCGCTTCCGGCTTCTCCGCTGCCTCCGCAGGCCCGGGTTCATCGGTTATAAGATCCCCCCTGCCCTCATTCGGGTCACCCGGATCCGCCGCCCCGGAAGGCTTGGAACAGCCGGATACTGCCGAAACAATGAGTGCGATACATAAGAGTAATGCTGGTAATTTAATCCTTTTCATAGCTATGATCTCCTCCAAAATAAAAAAAATGCTGCCCTTATAATTTATGATTATAAAAGCAGCAAAAAGAATAAAATACATACTAAAAGTATACTATTTTGATCTACTGTATTAGATACTTCCTGATATCCCCGCGTTTCACCAGCAACAGCTTCTCCTTTACCGACGCCACCAGCTTTTTTGTATAGGGCATTGAGATAAAAAGGAGCTCACTGATCTCACGGTCCGACCGGAATTCCGCCATAAGCCTTGCAACATCAAGCTCCCTTTCTGTAAGCGGGGAAGACAGGGCTTCAAGCATATATTCATTAAGTAAGCCCGTAGTGTTAGAGCCGGAATACAGGTCGAGATAGTGCTGTATCCTCGCAAAAAGCACCTTCCCCGGAACGGGTTTCTTCAGATAATCCACCACGTCCATCTCCAGACCCCGGCATTCCGACACCTCATCGGTCATTCCGGTCAGAAATACCACAGGTATCCTTTTGAATCTTTTGCTTTCCTTAAGCTTTCTTAAGACCTCATATCCGTCCATTACCGGCATGGAAATATCAAGGAGTATAAGGGATGGCAGTCTTTCATCCTTTGCCCTTCTCAGAGCTTCAAGGGCATCCTCGCCCGATGAGAATCCTTCCGTATCATACAAGATCTCCAGCTGTTTGACCATGAGATCCATGGTTTCGGCATCATCATCTATAATGATTATCCTGCTTCTGTTCATATACTATCCCTCTTCCTCCTTTAGCATCCGAAGGCCCTTGCGTACCCGGTCATATTCGGCAGTCATAATACCCCGTATTTCTTTGGAATATTCATAGTCCCTCCTTAATTCCGCCGTTTCCGCAAGCTGGGCCAGAAGATAGGCTCCAACCCCTCTGGCTATGGACTTGATGGAATGGAGCTGCAGATAAAAGCTGTCCTGTGATTCCGGCTTTTCCAGTGCACTGACGGTCTCATCGGCATATTGTTCAAAAAGCTCTGAACGCATCAGAAATTCATCTGTGCTTCCCGAATTTACCTCAAGAGCCATTTTCAGATCGATACCGTAGGGCAGCAGCCGCTCCTGATATCCCTCCACCTTTGACAGAGTCAGGCTGTTTTCAGGCTGTAAGTCCATCTTTATGATCTTTCCGGGAATATACTTTCTCACAATCCCAAGGAGTGAGGAAGAGCTTACGGGCTTTGACAGAAAATCCGAGAATCCGCTGTCAAGGAGCCTGTCCTTTACACCGGTCATAATATCCGCGGTCAGTACAACCACCGGAGCCGAGAAACCGGGATATTCCTCCCTTATCTTTGATAGAGTCTCCACTCCGTCCATCTTCGGCATACGAAGATCCATGAGAACCAGATCATACTCTTTGATGTCTAGCATCTCCAGCGCTTCGTATCCGCTTTCCACATCATCTATCCTGATAAGTGCAGGTTCAAGGAATGAGGTGATCACCTTCCGGTTGGACGGATTATCATCGACCACAAGGATACGGGCATCCGGAGCGATAAACTGGCTGTTGTCTTCGGAGCTTCCCGTCCTCTCACCCGTCTCCGGTCTCACCCCTCCCATTCTGTCTGAAGCTTCCTTCTGGGGAAGCCTCACCCTGAAGGTGCTGCCGTAATCCACAACGCTTTCACATTCTATGCTTCCCTGCAAAGCATCCACAATCTCCTTCACGATAGCGAGTCCCAGCCCGCTTCCGCTTGTCTCTCTGTAGATTTTCTGTGCACCGCGTTCAAAGGGCTTAAAAATAGTATCGATATGCTCAGGCGCTATACCTATACCGGTATCGCTTACCGTGATCAAAAGATCCCTTCCCTCCATTCCGACAGTGAAGGAAATGCTGCCGGATCTGGTATACTTTACCGAATTGCTGAGAAGGTTGCTCGCTATCTTTCTAATGACATCCTCATCCCCGATGAGTATCTCCGGCACCTCGCTCTTCAGATCATAGTGAAATCCAAGTCCGGTTCTCTCTGCCTGCATCCTGAACATTTTCGCGGTTTCGCCGAACAGCTTTGCCGTGTCCCAGGGCTCTTCGAGAAAATCCATTCTTCCCGCCTCGATCTTTGTGAGATCCAGCATATCATCGATAAGCGACATAAGGATCCGGCTCGATATGTTGCTGTCATTGACCCATTCCCTGATCTTCGCGGAGGATGTATTCTCCACAATGAGTTCATTCGTGGCCATAATCGTATTAAGAGGCGTCCTGATATCGTGACTCATCTTTGCAAGAAAATCGCTCTTTGCCCTGTTTGCTTCATCAGCCGCCAGAACCGCCACGTTAAGCTCCTGCTGCTTTTTTCTGTATATGCGTATCTGACAGTACATTGTGATCGCGAGTGACAGGGCTACAAGTGTCATATCCAGGATAACCCGCACCATATAGTACTTTTCGTCATAATTAAGTGTCTGCGGATGGTAATAGGAATACAGGATCAAAAAGATATACCATACAAGCTCCAAAAAAACGAGGATCACCATGGCTGCGCCGTCAAGCAGAAAGGCTGTAAAAACTATGCCGAAAATAAAAAACGCCGGAATACCGCTGTGATATCCTCCCTGAATGAAATAAAGGGCCGTGAACAGCCCCAGAAAAACGATAAACGCGGTAATGGTCATAGCCATTTTGTAATTTCCGCTTCTATGACAGTATACGATCAGAACCAGGGAAACAACAGCCCCTGCACAATCCGCCAGTACGACCACGGGATCATTACCGGCGACGGCATTTACTATGGATGTGGTGATACTGACAACCATACCGCATACCGCAAGAATATTGAATGCTCCGACCTGGATCTCTGCATCCCCGGGAACTAAATAATCTATCTGCCGTTTTACAAGATCAAGGATTCTTTTCATCACATCTCGTATGTATACATTTCACCGTCTTTTATTTCCATGATCACCGGATCACACTCTGTCTCATTACCGAAAATATCCACTATTTCAAACATATAATAGAACCTTCCGTCAGCCATCTCTTCATCAAGCATTTCGGTATCATCACTCCATACTATGCTTCCGGTGATCTCTTCCTCCGGGTCCTCATCATCATCCGAGTTAAGATTTACGGAATAGAATATGAAATCTATTTTGTCCCCGTTTTTCAGAGGGTGTATATTCCTTCCGCTTAGTCCGGATGTTTCATCCGCTCCGTCATAGGTTCCCAGAACCTTGAAGGCCTCCTTGTCAAATTCGTATACCGCACGGATATAGGTCTCTTCCCCGTTTACAATGGCGGGAATGATATAGAGATAATAATCGTCAGTGCTGTCTATAAGCTCTGCACAGACATACTCTCCCCCTATTGTGATCCAGGTTCCTCTGAAATTGTCACTGAATTCACCCTTGTCATAATCCGCGTTTATATCCGAGTCACACCCCATATACAGCAGATTTTCATCATTCTGCTCAAACAATATCCTGAACCTTACATCCTTGATCTGGCTCAGTCCTGAGGTTATATTCAGATTAAGTATATTGTCATCATCAAGAAACTGCTCGTATTCCAGCTTCTCATCACCCGGCTGTACGGGACTCAGATTCTGGAACAGATTCACCGAGTTCTCACTGTAATCATTTCCGAAAAAGCTCCCCACAAACCCACCTGTTTCAGACTCCTCCTCATTTTCCTCGCTCTCTTCCCCACTGTATCCGCTTCCGAAGAAGGAATCAAAGAACCCGCCGGTGGACTGGTCTGCGCCGCCCTGAGTATCATAGGCCTCCTGCCAGGCTGTCTCCCAGGCTCCCTCATCCCATTCACCGTTAACGATGCTGGCATACTCAAGGTAGGCGGTATTATCGGTTATCTCTTCATATGCCTTGTAAACATCATCATCTATGTATTTCGGATAGAAGACGGAAAGGCCGGTAGCTTTGGAACGGTATGCCCCATGGGACTCATAAATAACAACTTCATCAAGTGCTTTAAGAACAGCTTCCGAATTCTTTGTCAGAATATCTCCCGTATTATTCACCAGATCTCCGAGATCAACCATGTCGTATGTTCCGTCCGTCCCGCTTCTTTCCCCGTAGCTTTCTGTCTGTGAAGCTTCACGGATCACTGCCTGAAAATCACCTGCATTCTGTGTGGACATCACAAGCTCTCCGGAATAATCCCTGAAAGCAGCCGACAATTCCGGGATCCTGGTCAGATCGGTCACCGAAAGTGTTGCCATGCTTTTCTCGCCGATGGAATCACATTTCTCCATATAGCTGTCAACGATCACGCTTCCGAGTTTCTTTCCGTCACATCCCGGATTTTCCGCCAGAAAATCAAGCCATTTCGTATAATCCCATCCTGTGCCCGGTTCGGTTTCCTCTGATGCCACCAGATAATGGGCATAACCCTGAAGTGTCTCGGCAGTTTCCAGCGTCGACATAAGGCAGGCATCAAAGCCGGCTACCTCAAACGGCACTTCCGCCTCCACAATTGCATTTTTCACTTCCTTTAAGGAAAGAGCATCATTTTCGTAAAGCTCATCCTGACATACGCCGAAAAGGCTCCCTCCGCCATGGTTCCAGAAGATCAGCATATAACGGTCAGCCGGGTATGCGGAAGCACCCCACCTCAGAAAATCACTCAGGGTATCGGCATCGCCCATAGAGGAAGAGTCGCATTCCTCGTCGATCAGCATCCTTCCGTCCTCTAAGTGAAGCCTCGTGAGCATCCCGTTTGATATTCCTTCGGTCTGCCACTCCCGTGTGCCGCCGGCTTCTATAAGGAAATTCACATTGTCATTTAGCTCTGCCTGGCATATCTCGTCCAGATTAAGGCTTGCGTATCCTCCCTCGCTTTCCAGATCGGTCCCGCAGAGATAGAGCATAACCGTCCAGCTGGTATCCGGATTTCCGTACTGCTTTCCGGTCGTCCGGTTCATTTTATTTTTTACCTCTGCCTTACTACCTGCGTTTTCCCCTGTCTGATAAGCCTCCTCTGTTGCTTCCCAGTCTGCTTCCGCAGTACCGTTTCCTCCCCCGTTCTCTTTACCGGTCTCGTCCGGTGAACACATCACCAGCAGAATAAAGCCCAGGATCATCACCAGTATGACTATGAGTATAACCCTTATAACTATGGCTATACCTGATGTTTTCTTTTCCTTCATCGGTTATCTCCCATTCTTATCTCAGATATAGGTCGATTAATCATTATTCCCATATGTACAGACTGTATCAATTCACACTTTCGGATAAACGGTAATCTCTTAAAAGCAGCTCCTTCACGTAAAGCAGTTCTTTTTCCGGATCAAATCCTTTTTCCGGAATATACACAAGTCCTACCGCATATCTCGTAACTACCGCCAGCATAACGTGGAGTATCTTACTGAACATTTCCTCCTCCGGCACGTCAGTTCGAACGGTCTTATCCTGTTCAGCCTTTACGTACACCATATGAAACCGCTCCTTCAGTCTACCTATCATCGACTGGTAAGGCTGCATCGTTCCGGTGTCGATACGTTCAGACTTCGCATATGCATTAAAGAACTGATTGAATTGCAAAAGGTCCTTGTGATGCTTGTACAATTCGATGAATGATTCCAGATAATACTCTAATATCCCGGCAGCTGTCATACTGCTGAAATCTACGTTCGGTCTTCGCTCTTTATTCTCTTCCTGGAACTGCTCCCACTTCCAGGCGGCAACGGCGACAACCAGCTTTGGCTTCGTGCTGTAATAACGATGGAGTGTTGTGGTTCCGTATCCGCAGACTTTGGATATTTCCAGATATGATACGGGCTCTATCCCTTCGGATGAAAACAACTGAAAAGATTTTTCCAATATTGTCTGCCTTTTTATGGCCATTTCATAAGCATCTTTTTCCTTATTTCGCATTCCTTCTCCGTCCCTTTCTTAATATGGTATAATATGTACCGTGTTTGATGATATCACTGTCGTCCGGATTTGTCAAAAGCCGTTATGTTTAACGGCTTAGAGAATTTCAGACTCTAATAAGATTGAGATCTCCGAATGCGACTGAGCCGTTCAGGAAACAGGTTACAGTGTCATCAGTATTATCCGGATTTAAGCCGTCGATGTCGCAGTCCCCGAAAGTGACACCGACCTTGTTTTCAACCCTCCAGTTCTGTGGGATATAGATGTTTATCTTGCCGAAAGATACGCCGCAGTCAATACTGACTGTCTTTCCCGGGACCCGGACTTTGTCAAAAAATATACTCATTTCCCCAAACCGGCATGAGAGATTGGCGGAAGTCAGGTTCTCACAGCGGACATATCGTGTAGAAGATCCAAACTGGGTAGAATAATATACGGAACCGTTTTCATTCTCACTGAAGCTTTCCGAAAATTTGTCGGAAACGGGGTTATATCCGCCATGTGAATGCTTATGGTCCCTCCAGTGGTGATGATGCGGGAAGATCAGATGGAAAGCGACAGTCAGGAGAATAGCCGCTATCAGCACTACCCAGGGAGTGATCGCGGTTATCCCGAGCGGCTTATCAAATATGATGGCTATTACTGCAAGAGGAATGAAGATCCCACCGAAAGACAGGTCTATGATGCTGTGTATGATTACGACTGCCATCAAAACAGCTATCACAAGTCCCCAGGTGCTGACATCCGCAAACACCGAAGGGAGATCAAATACATTCATTTTCCACATGACAAGGCACGCAGCCAGTGCGATAAGTATAATTCCCGTAAGGATATTCTTTATTCTGTAATTCATAACATAACTCCTTTATGGCGTGATCATCTCTTTTAACGCCCTATAATAATTTCTTGAACAGTAAACAGTTTTGTAGGTATCCTGAAATTCGATCTTACTTGCACCGGTAAGGTTCTTTGTAATGGAATAGATCCTCCGGGTGTTCAGTATGGCCGATTTTGAGATCCTCAGGAAATAGGACGGAAGCTTTTCTTCCAGCTCGTACAGCCTGTATTTCACGTCGAATTCATCATCTGCGGTGTGGGCCCTTATAGAACCGCCTTCGGTTTCGAAGAAAAGAACAGCCTCAAGTGGTATGAAAAACTCGGAATCTTCCTTAAATAAGCTTATCTGGGAAGTCCCCGCAGAGCTTTCGGTCAAAAGTCTCTGGATCTCCGCCACTTTTTCACTGACTCCGGAACATCTGATCACGACTTCGCATTCATCTATATCCGGATCGATCTCGATTTTTACCTTCAACTTGTTCATGGCATCATTATACAACTGGTGATCATTAGTGAAAGGGGTTTTAGGTAAGAGGTGAAAAAAAGCAGGTGACAGGTAGGAAATCCGGAGGCAGGATGACAGCCGCTAATCACAACGATTCTTGTTTAGAGTCTATACTGTTCCGGGCTCATTTTTATGTTTTGGATTGTAAATATAGACAGAAGCATTTTATTCCAGTTTTTCAATAAGGAGATATGACTATGCCAAAAAGAACCAAGTATTTATTTAAATACGATCCCGACCTTTTTACAAAAGAGCAGATCGATCTGCTGGACAATATCGATAATGATACAAGCTATACAGATCCTCTTTCTCCGGAAAAAAATCCTAAATATAAACATCAATTCACTCATACGCGGATATAATGATGTAAGTGAACAATAATGCTCATTATACTCATTGTCAATATCAACTGTATCAAATTCTATAAAATGATGTAGTTGAGCAAATAATGATATAATTAAAGAATCCTTGCAGGCTTATTTCCCCGGTACATCTGTATATAATAATAACAAGACCTATCCTTATGAACCTATGTTCATTTCGAAAAAAGGAGAAAAAGTATGCCGGATTACAGACTTGAAAACGCGATAGCCGATCTTGACGCGGTCTATGTGGAAAATGAAGATGACAGAAAGACCCTTTCAAGTGTCAACAGAGCGATAGAAAGGCTCAGGAACAGTACTGCCAGATACTATGAAAATGATATAAATCTGAAGGATGACGATATAGGGAATATCATTTTTGAATATGAGAATCTTCTGAATGCCTGTGATGATTATATTAAAGAAGGAAAGAACTATACGGACACGGGATTCGGACAGGGAAGACTGCACTGCGTGAAAGCCATACGCGCACTCGTATCCGAGGATCTACGTGCCCTGCAGGAAGCTCTCGCTCTCGATGAGAAGGGCCGCACCCTGCAGAAGGTGATAGAGGAAGGACGTTCCATAAGCGCAGAGGTCATGGAAGGTGAAAGAATAAATACTGTGGGTGGTGCCATGAGCTCCCGTATACCCGTAAGGCTCACCATGGAAGACGGAACCGTGGAGGAGGGTTTTTTCACCGAGAGCTATACAGTAGATGATTACGAGACCACGATGGCCAAAGCTCTGCAGGAAGCAGAGAAAAAATATGGAAAGGATTCAACGGAAGAGCGGATCGCGCGAATTATATACAGTCTGCCGCAGGCAGAGCTGTTTGAATTATATGACGATTTATATAACCCTGTAAAAGACACTCTTGAAAATAAGGAGATGGCGGCTGAATTCTTCAAATTTCCCGGAAGTGTAAGCTCGACAGGTAAAGCTTATAAAAAACTGGCTCCCTCTCTGAAAGAGGAATTAATGAAAACCGAAAACATTGAACTCAGAAGGCACTATTATGAGATCCTTAACGATGCATTTAAGAAATACACTCATTACAATCTTAATCATGGGATGGCGGAGATACCTGTCGGGCAGCGTATAGATAAGAGAAATACGGCTATGAGTTCGATAGCCCATTATTTCGACATGGGCGGAATGATAGCCGGAGCCAGAAGCTTCAAGCTGAAGATCAACGGAGTCGAAAAGACGGGAACCTTCCAGCAGAAGGCAAAGGGAAATGATATCAGTCACCTGGAAGAAAAAAACGAGATGTGGTCTGTCGGAAAGAGGAAGGATTTTTCAGGGGTTGATAGCATAGAATTAAAGCGCCAGCTTTCAGACCTTCAGGTTCTTGACTATATCTGCGGAAATAAGGACCGGCACTCAGGCAATATGCTCTACAGGACGGAAGGCGGAGCGATAACCGGCATCACCGGTGTAGATAATGATATGTCCTTCGGCAAAAAAATAAAAGCCGATGACAGTGAGATTGAAAAAATGGTGGATCCGGAAAATATGCGTATCATGAGGGAAAACACCGCCCGAAAGATACTGGAAACAAAGCCGGAAACCCTGGATCTCATATTAAAGGATATGAATTTTACAGGGGAAGAAATGGACGCCTGTAAAAAAAGACTTAAAAAGCTTCAGGATCAGCTCACAGCCGACATCAAGTGGAAAAAGGACAAAGGTGCCACTAAGCTCAAAGCCGGAAGGATACTCGTGGTTCCCGACAGTGAATTCGATAAATACAGTATCGAGATGCTGGCAAAGAGAAATCCCGCTCATGAAAATAATATGAATTATTTCGAAAGAATGATCGAACTGAAAAAAAATCTTGGACAACGCTATGGATCCAGGAAATTCGACAAGCCGGAAAAAGCCATAAAATACATTAATGCCAGAGCTGAAAAAGGCAGGCTCAATTTTATGAAGGAAGAGGTTGTTACCAGTATTGATCTTTCGGAGACAGCAAAAAGTGTTGCTGAGGCAAAAAGACTTTTTGACAATATGGGCGGCAAACTGTACGGGAAAGATACCGGACATTACGAATGGATGAAAAAGTCCGTAGGGCAGCTGAATACCTATTTTGAAAGTCTGAAGCAGCAGCACCCCGGCAGTAAAGCTGTGGATATTCCTTCTAAGGATGCGGTCAAGCTGGAAACCCTGTTCCGGCAGATCCGGATAGCCGGCGAAAACTATGTAAAGACCCATCCGGATCCATGGACGCCACAGGGCAAGAGACGCAGGGAAATGGGAGTGGCAATGTCCGGGCTAAGGGTGACAGCAGCTGCTCCTACCGTCCCCGAAGCCGGAAAGGAACCGGGACGGAAAACAGTTTATGTCAGACACACGGATATTGATAAACTCATTGAAAAGCAAAAGAAGATAGACAGTCGGAACTCTGCTTCAGTTAAAAAGAAGACAGAGAAGAAGGCGGCTGTAAGTAATACTACAAGCCGGAAGAAATCCGGCACGCTTAAGAGGTCGGATTCTGTTGTAACGCCAAAGACCCCGATCATGTAAGTCACCGGGGACGGTTCCAATGGCGTTAAGTTAGTGTCATTCTGAGGGCGAAGCCCGAAGAATCTTCCTCTACGGAAGAAAAGATCCTTCGCTGGCGCTCAGGATGACAAAATGCTTAACTTAACGGCATTGGGACGGTTCT
>CADCQV010000029.1 GCA_902803625.1 uncultured Lachnospiraceae bacterium | reverse complement strand
GCTCTCCGCTGCGAAATCCAGCATATCGGGATCTATGGCTGCAGGCTCATCTGCCTTGACCATTCCGAACCCGGATTCCATGGCGCTCCTGTCTATGGCAACCCTGTTGTCCATGGTCTTCATAACATCCTTTATATCAAGATTTCCGTATATAAGCTCCTGTCCCAGATCTATTATGGAATTGTCCGAGAACATAAGGACAACCGGCTTTAATACATTCCTCGGGTTCTCCGTGATCACCAGACCCTTTTCGCCGTTGGTAAGCTCCACAGTGCAGCCGGGAACAAGGATATTGATGCTGTCCACAAGGGCATCCGTAACCGTGGAATCATAGATCTCGGGATTATCCATAAGATACCTTATCGCCGATATTTCCGAGGTCGGCTCTGCATGCTCGTTCATTGCGGTTATGGAATCAAATTTATCCGCAACCGTCAATATCTTCGCCCCTATGGATATCTTTGCGTTAGGATCGGGATTCCCCTTCCTGAAGGATTCCCTGTACCTGAAGGCCTGCATGATAAGCCGCTTTACCGACGGGGTGCTGTCAAATACGTTGTCCAGAAACTGGAAGCCCAGGGCCTCATACTTTGAAATATATTCATTATCCGCATCGGAAAGACCTTCGGTCTTTATTTCTATCTCCTGCGGAGTGTCGAGCTTCCCGATGTCGTGGACAAGAGCCGCCGTCACCGTATCATTCTGCTCGCTTAATTTCACGTTCATCTTGTGGGTGATAAGCGCACAGAGGATGGCCACATTAAGGGCATGCTTATAATGCTTATCCTCCTGTGATCTCAGTGACTGTACAAAATTCAGCTTATGATCAAGTCTTCCGTATCTTTTTATTATCTGTGAAACCAGGGTGGGAGTTGCGGGAGCCTGACCCTTTTCCCTGATACTCTTCCACTCGTCCTGGATGGTAAAGGTGGATACCATCTGGAACTTCTCGAACTCTATATCCTCGTCTGTCAAGGGAGGGACCGGTTCAGCCGGTTCAAGGATGTAAAGACCAATGATCCCGAAATTATGCACGGACTCAATACCCTGTCTTGTGAGCTTTGAATCCCTTTCATACAGAAGCACTCCCTTTTTGTCGTAAATGGGCTTTGCGATCCTCATTCCCTCTTTTAACTTGTCATGCTTTACAAAGATCATTATTCTTCCATTCCTCTGTTTATTTTGAGAAGCAGCTTTTCAAACTCCTCCATATCTAAAGGTCTTGAATAATAATAGCCCTGAGCCACATCACAGTTTATGGATTTCAGGAAATCCACCTGCTCCTTCGTCTCCACACCCTCCGCAACAACGGTTAATCCTAGCTGCTTTGACATTGCGACGGAGTTCTCTATTATTATCCTTCCTCTCTTTGTGGACATTATCTCATCGACAAAATACCTGTCTATCTTTATAACGTCCACAGGAGCTTCTCTAAGCATATTTAAAGATGAATAACCCGTTCCGAAATCATCCATCTGGACAACAAAGCCCTCGGTTTTCAGGGCATTCATGATCTCATAAAGCTTTTCCACGTCTTCGGTGAAAAGGGTTTCGGTTATCTCGAGCTCCAGATTCCTGTTATCAATACCGTACTGCCTGGTGAGCTCAAGAAGCATACTGATAAGATCCGTGCTTCCTATATGATATCTGGAAATATTAACGGATATCGGAACCGTGAGATCCATTTCCTTTAGGTGGGACAGATATCTGGCAGCTGCCATCCACATATATTCGTCAAGCTTCTTTATGAAGCCGTTGCTCTCAAAGTAAGGCAGGAACTCGCCCGGAAGCCTTAAGCCTCCCGTGGGATGATTCCAGCGGACCAGTGCCTCAGCCCCGCAGATCTTCTCGGTATGAAGATCAATCTTCGGCTGAAGGTACATCACAAATTCCTCGTTATCAAGAGCCGTCTGCATCTCGCTCTCCATCTGGGAGACCTTCCTCTGCATCAGCCTTATCCTGTCATCATAGATCGCGAAATTCGTGAGCATATTGCCCTTGATGTCCTTCTTCGCAAGCCTTGCCCGGTCACACATAAGCCTTATCGCGACATCCCTGTTTGTGATCTTATAGATACCAAAGCAGAGCACGGAGCCGCAGAGCTTTGCCTCTTCAAAATCAAAGCGGCTGTTCAGCTTTCTGATGAAGGTCAAAATGTCCTCTTCTCTCTTGTAGCTTATAAGGATGGAGAACATATCAGCCTCATAGCGTCCGGCTATATCATTTTTTGAAAGGCTGTCCCGTATCGCATCCCCCATGGCTATGAGGCATCTGTTGCCGGTATCCACTCCGAATCTGTCATTTATGATACGGAAATGCTCTATATCCGTTGCGATAATGGCGAAGTGGGTATCCTTCATAAGATGTATCTTCTCGGATACGTTCCTGTAAAAGGCCTCTGAATTATAGAGCTTTGTCAGGGAATCGTAATCAGCCCTGAACTCCAGCTCCGCCTTTACCTCCATTTCGCTGTTGACATCCTGAAGTATGCCCAGGACACGTGTCAGCTGGTTATTCAGGCCGTTTAAGGTCTGCACCGTAACGGTAAACCATATCGGCACATCGAATTTATTTATGATCTTTACCGTGATCCTGTGGGTATTCGGCTCTGTCTTTACGTCTTCGATAAACTCCTCATACCGCTTCCTGTCTTCACGGACAACCCTGAAGCTCTCCAGGAAGGACCAGGCATTGTCCTTCATATCAGGAGTCAGGACAAACATGTCCTCGAAGTTCGAGCATACATAATAGCTATGCTCAGCGGCCTTGTATTCAAATACATAGATACCCGAAAGCTCATTGACATGCTCGTATCTCTCATTATCCTGGGCGAGCTCGTTCAGGAAAACATTATTGTCAAGCATTGCCTTATACTTATTCTCTATCGCAGCATTCCGGGCAATATCATTTTTTATCTCATTAATGTCCTTGGCTGTAATAAATACGAGCTCGTCCTCGTCCTCATCCTTCACCGGAAGGAAAACGGTATTTATGTCATACCAGTGGAATGATCCGTCCTGATGAAGGAGGCGTACCTGTCTATGGAACTCAAGCTCTCCCTTTTTCCTGGATTCCCTGAAATAACCGGGATCGGTGGCATAGAGGAAATCCTCCCTGTCATCATAGTGGATCACGTGGTCAAGGTACTGCTTCCTGAGCTTTTCATAGTCCGCCACATAGCTGTCAAGAACATACATTATGTTCTCTTCCCTGACCCTGGTGCACTTATTCCTGCTTAAGTTTATCTCCCATATGATATCCGAGGAGCGGTAGATCGCATCATTAAACCTCTCCATACTCTTATGGATATTCTGCATCTCGGTTTTTGTGTCCTCATTGACATCAAGGATCACGTATGCATTCTTCCTGTCTCCTGTGGAGATCCGGGTGATCCTGGTACGGAGATCGCTTCTTAAATACGGTGAGTAAACATCCGTGTCCGCTGTGGAATGACCTTCCTCAAGCTTCTTTATGGGACAGTCTATGCAGGGCTCTTTCCTGCCCTTGATAACCTCATAGCAGTGTCCTGAGACCGGCTCGCTGAATCTGTCACGCAGGGCATTATTCATATAGAGAAGGTTATAATCCTCATCTACTGCATAAGCAAGGGACATAATGGGATCAAGAACGCTCTTTATCAGCCTGATATCACTTATCTCCTCAGGCCTGTCGACAATATCGTTCCTGCCCTTCATCTCCTTATCGAAGATGACAAGACCGCCTCTTTCCGCCTTTTTGGCTTCCTCTGCAGCCTCCCGGGCCTTTTTCAGCATGACATCATAGTCCGGAATACCGTCATCCGTCATAAGAGCCACACCGACAGCTACAATATTCTCGGGATTTTCCACGAAGGAATTTGTCCAGATATTCTTTATGGCACGGTTAAAATAGGTGGATTTGTCCGCTACGATACCGGGATCCGTAATATCCCTCATATAGATAAGAAAGCTGTTTTCATTGAGTCTGCCGACGATATCGCTGGTACGGAGTGAACGCTTGAATATCCTCGAAACATCCACGATAAGGCTGTCTGCCCGCTCACTTCCCTCATCATCCTTAAGCCTCTTGAATCCAGGAAGCTCTACCAGAATGAGATTCGGTATCTCTCCGACAGTCCTCTCCTCATAGGCACTGTTGAGCTTAGAGCAGAATTCCACAGGGCTGTCCAGTCCCGTGAGCTCATCCGTCACGCTGCGTATCTCGAGGCCTTCAACTTCATCATTGATGTCCACAGGCTTATAGGTACCGTACAAAAGCGCCGGTCTGTTATTCTCGTCCATAATGGTCTTTCCGCTCACCTTGTACCAGCGGAAAGCGCCGTTGAAATCCATTAAACGAAAAAACTCCCTGCGCCCGGGGGAATCATAACGCATTGGCCTGAAGAACATTATTGCTCTCTTAACATCGTCGGGACATACCTTCCCGGCGATCTCAAGTGACTCGCTGTAATTGGATATCTTGACCTGACAGGGAATGAATTTCGCCACATTTCTGGAAAAACTCATCACATCAGACTGTATATCGTATTCAAATACAATAGTTTCCATTATCCGACAGATCTTCTCCGATAAATACAAAAAATCTAGTATATTGTATCAATTTTTAGCACAATCGTCAAAAAAAATCTTGGCTTTCCTCAGGCTTTCCTCCGCCTTTCCCCGTCAATACAGGAAATGTAGTATACAGCCCGTCTAAAGGAGAAATTCCGACATAAGTATGTTGGAAACCTCGAGACCCCGGTCATTATAGAAGTATCTTTCTCCCGGGTGTTCCATAAAGCCTTTTTTCATCTGATCCTCAAGCTGCCCCCCGTAAACCTCTTCGATGGCACTTCCGAAGGACCGGCTGAAATCCGAAGCCGATACGCCCTCTGTCTGTCTGAGCCCGAGAAACATAAACTCCGCCATCTCCTCATCCCTGCTTAAAATCCTGTCCTCTGACAGTATGCCTCCCGGATCATTTATGTAAACCATATCCCGGGTGTTGGTAAATCTCCTGTTTCCGACAAGAGATGCCGCAGCAAGACCAAAGCCTCTGTATTCCTTTCGCTTCCAGTAACAAATGTTATGCCTGCATTCCCGCCCTTCCCTGGCATAATTTGATATTTCATAACGCTTGTATTTTTCTTCGCTGAGAATAGTTCTGATCAGAAGGTCCGTCTCCGCCTGCTCCTCTTCATCCGGCAGATCCTTCATTTCCCCTGCTGCAAGCAGTCGGTGGAACTCCGTTCCCTCCTCTATGATCAGGGAATACACCGAAATATGCTCGGGTTGCAGGCCTATTGCCTTCCTGAGACTCCGCTCCGTATCCCGGAGTCCTTCCCCGGGAAGTGAGGAGATCAGATCCAGATTAATGTTTTCAAAGCCTCCATTTCTAAGGATATCATATGTTTTTATAATGTCATCCGCCGAATGGATCCTCCCCAGCCTTTTCAGACTCTTATCATTAAAGGACTGGCAGCCCAGACTTATGCGGTTTATCCCGGCACGCCTGTACACCTCCGGCGACGTCTCAGCGCAGGTCCCCGGATTCATCTCCATTGATATCTCCGTATCATCATTTATAACATATGTTTTTCTAAGCTCATCAAGCACCGCCTCTATCAATAAAGGCGGCACACAGGAAGGAGTGCCGCCGCCAATATACACAGTATCCGCCGTTCTTCCCCGTGTATCCCGTTCCTTCCTTATCTCATCTGTCAGAGCGGTGAAATAACTATCGATATTATCCGCTCCGGCAAACGAAGGGAAGTCGCAGTACCTGCATTTTTTCACGCAGAAGGGGATGTGAACGTAAACACTTATGTTTCTTTCCATTATCATCCTCATTCGTATCTGTTCAGAACCCTTCGGATCCTGAATAGATACTCTCAGTCTTCGCTGTCCAGCTTCAATACGCTTAAGAATGCTTCCTTCGGAACCTCTACGCTTCCGATCTGCCGCATCTTCTTCTTTCCCTCCTTCTGCTTTTCGAGGAGCTTCTTCTTTCTGGAGATATCTCCTCCGTAGCACTTTGCCAGCACATCCTTCCGAACGGCCTTTACGGTTTCACGGGCGATGACCTTGCCTCCCACCGCTGCCTGAATCGGTATCTCAAACAAGTGTCTGGGTATCTCGGCCTTCAGCTTCTCACACATCTTTCTCCCTCTCTCATAGGCACTGTCCTTGAACACTATGAAGGAGAGGGCGTCCACATATTCCCGGTTTATGAGTATATCCAGCTTGACAAGGCTTGAAGGCACATATTCCTTCAGCTCATAGTCAAAGGAGGCATAGCCCTTGGATCTGCTCTTCAAGGCATCGAAGAAATCATATATTATCTCGTTTAACGGAAGATCGTATTTCAGGAGTACCCTTGTGGTCTCAATATAGTCCATTCCGGTCTGTATCCCCCGTCTTTCCTGACAGAGCTTTATGATCGCACCGAGGAATTCCGTATTCACCATGATCTCCGCCGCCACAAAGGGCTCCTCCATATGCTCTATCTCTGTCGGATCCGGAAGATTGGCGGGATTTGTAATATCTATGACGGTTCCGTCATTTTTGTAAACCTTATAAACAACTCCGGGGGCTGTGGTGACAAGATCAAGATCGTACTCCCTTTCAAGCCTTTCCTCAATGATATCAAGGTGGAGAAGCCCCAGAAAACCGCAGCGGAAGCCGAAGCCCAGAGCTGCGCTGGTTTCAGGCTCATATACAAGAGATGCGTCATTTAGCTGCAGCTTTTCGAGTGCTTCCCTGAGATCCGTATATTTGGCGGCATCTGCGGGATATATTCCGCAGTAGACCATCGAATTTACCTTTCTGTAGCCCGGCAGAGCCTCATCACAGGGATCAAGGTCATTTGTCACCGTATCACCGACCCTCGTCTCTTTAAGATCCTTGATGCTGGCACAGATATAGCCCACCGCACCTGCCGAAAGCTCATCACAGGGGATAAACTGTCCCGCTCCGAAATAGCCCACCTCCACAACAAGATCGCTTTTTCCGGTGGCCATAAACCTGACACGGTCACCCTTTTTCACGGTTCCGTCCATAACCCTTATAAACACTATGATCCCCTTATAGGAATCATAGAGAGAGTCGAAAATAAGAGCCTTCAGGGGCTTATCCGGATCTCCCTTGGGCGCCGGTATCTTATGTACGATCTCCTCCAGTACATCCTCTATTCCGATACCCTGCTTTGCGGAAATCCTCGGGGCATCCATAGCCTCTATACCGATAACATCCTCTATTTCCTCTGCCACCCTGTCCGGATCCGCACTTGGAAGATCTATCTTATTCAAAACCGGAAAAACATCCAGGTCGTTATCCAATGCGAGATACACATTGGCTAAGGTCTGGGCTTCTATTCCCTGTGAAGCATCCACCACCAGAACTGCCCCGTCACAGGCCTTTAAGCTTCTGCTCACCTCATAGGTAAAGTCCACGTGCCCCGGGGTGTCTATCATATTGAAAATATATTCCTCGTTATTTTTTGCCTTGTACACGGTGCGGACGGCCTGACTCTTGATGGTAATGCCTCTTTCCCGTTCCAGCTCCATGTTGTCAAGGATCTGCTCCTGCATTTCCCTCTCGGTCAGAAGTCCGGTGGCCTCTATGACCCTGTCCGCCAGTGTGGACTTTCCATGATCTATATGTGCTATTATGCTGAAATTCCTGATATGCTGCTGATCCATTTTCTCTCTCTTTTTAACTGACTAAAATAACGACGTGTTGCTCTGGACAAAAAACCCAAATTTGCGCATTTGTTTCATACGGTTGCAAATTTTAATTCATTCCGGAGCAGGATGACCGTTATTCTTTCATAATTGCCTTCAAACCCGGAAAAACGAACACTTTACGGAAACTCAACCGTGACATACCATCCCCCTCCGTTCCCCTCTCTTACGGACTTCACCTTTCCCACGTATGACTTAAGTGCATCCTGTCTTTTGAAGTTTGCGGACATTGCAATTGCAGGTATTATTGTATAGTAAACCACCAGGCCGCCCTGCAGCTCCGATTCCTCTACCTCCACCTCCGCGCCGGGAAGGATATGCTCATATTTAATTTCCATCTTAAATTCCATTTCCCTCATTCCGTAATTATACCCGATGGAGAAAGAATTTACCATTTTTCCGCAGGAAATGACGATCACAAAAAAAGCCCCTGCAGCATAGAGGGATACCGCAGGGGCCAAAGTCCTTTTGTAATATAAGCTGTTATCCTAACCTGTTAACAGCCTTTGAAAGACGGGAAACCTTTCTGGAAACGGTTCCTTTATGGAACAGTCCCTTTGATCCGGCCTTTTCCATCTCTCCGATAGCTGCCTTAAGCGCTTCGGAAGCTGCCGCCTTGTCGTTAGCATCTATGGCCGCATAAACTTTCTTAATGGAAGTCTTCACGGCTGATTTACGGGATTTATTTCTCTCCGCTCTCTTGGCGCTGGTAATAACCCGCTTCTTAGCAGATTTGATATTTGCCAATCTTCCTTACCTCCTTATCCTTAGTTTTTCAATGAAAATCAATTCTCCACCTCCCGCTTTCCGGGAGCCTGGTCATTATGCTTTTTCCGAGGCCTGACACGTGGGCACTGGGTTTATGCATACTCCGATATTCTACAAACGCACTCTGCTCTTGTCAAGGGTTAATATCCATTGATCCGGACGCCATTTAGACTTTTGGCGTTTGTATCATCCATTGTATTTACAATAAAAAAGTCAATACCGAATCCTGTTTTTATGTGATTTCGAATGTTATTTGTATGTTTTTAACAAAAGACAGATGCGCTCCTCTCCCGATAATAATAGGGTAAAAGTGGTTATTTTTCGGTGGACAGTGTGGATAAGTCCGTGCATAAGTGTTTAATCGTAATGGATTTGGTGGATAACTTTCCAAAACACTTATGCTGTTTTTTTATTTGAGGAAAATAACAGCCAATTCTTTGTGCAATTTTTTTGTGTGTACAATCATACGCTCAGTTTATTGTATGGACACTTATTCCCTGTAGGACCTACCCTGTCCCGGCAGCAGCTCTTTGATCACAGCTGTCACCCGGTCAATACTCCAGAATCCCGTAATAATTCCCTGTGGCAATGAGCTGTCTTTTTGAGCCATTCTGATTATCCGTGGACTTCGCTATTGTGGATAAAAAGTCCTTTGTTTTTTTCCTGCTGAAGCGAAGCTTGACAGTCTTTGAATTGCCCACTGAGTAATTAAATCTCACACGGGATCCCGTCAGCTTGGTCTCCTGCGGATTTAAACTGCCCTTTTCAACCGTATACTTATTCAGGTTTCCCTGTCCGTCAGTATACTGTCCGTAATCACTGCCGATTCCTATGAACAGAGGATAAACCGGGATGATAAACTGCTTTTCCTCATCCGCACCCGTCTTCTCCAGATCTCCGTCTGTGTACCTGCTTGTCTTATCAGACCTGAACCTCTTCGAATAACCCTTCAGGATCTGGTTCAGTCCCTTTCCGAGGGTTCTGTTCAGCTCCTTGTCCGAAAGGACTATCTTCGTGATATATGCAGCTCCTCTGTAGCCCTTTATCCCTTCATTCCTGTTTCCGGTATAATCAAAGGTAGCCTTATTGGAATTTTTGATCGTGATCTTTTTTACCTTTGCTTCCTTCCAGTCACCGTTTGCAGAAGCTATGGTATTCTCCGAGGGAGCATTAAATGCGTACTTCCCCTCTTTTTCACAGTAATACAGCTTTATTTCGATATCCGAATTTTTAGATTTTCCGCTTCCGTTCCCCACAGCGGAATGATTCCTTCCGTCGTAACGGAGCGCACGGTTTCTTATTATCCTGACCCAGTACTCTCTTGAAGTATTATTACCTCTTACGGCAGAATTAAAGGAGATCATTTTCTTACCCTTTACCCTGCTCTCTATCGCTTTATCAATCTTTAAGAGAACACCGTTTTTGGAAGCAACAGAAACAGAAGGGTCATTAAGTACCGAAAGATCTTTTTCCGTGAGAATCGAACTCAGTGCTTCTCCACTGCTGTATTTATCCTTCTTATCTTCCGGCTCCGGCTCCGGTCCGGGCTCGGGAACTCCGCTTATCCTCACCCTCATTTCCTGTGAATCATCATCTATGAATTCCAGCAGAATGCTGCTTAAAATACGGCTGTCCGGATCATCCGCCTTGTCACCTTCTCCGTATACCGGCAGATACAGACCTTCTTCATAATCTTTAATATCACCGAATATCGTCTCATAATTGGACTTACTGTAGAAGGGAAGAAGTCCATTATTTTCACCTTCCTTTGTATATGGTTTGGATCCCTTAAAATCAAGTGTAAAGGAATCCCTGTTGTCCTTCAGGCTTTCGGCAAACAGCGGAACAATGGCGGGACGGTGGTCAGCATTGTTCACCTTATTGTCAGACTTGTAATCGTTATACACATCCTCATCGACATGCCATAGCACCAGGCCGTTTGATGACGCTATCCTTCCGTCTCCAAGGTCAGTTTTGTATGTATGCAGTCCGCTGTCGATCCCCTCTGTTCTTCTGTTTTCCAGAAGATAATACTCGCTATCTATTTCCGTGGGAATCTTCAAAATATTGTATTTGCCGCTCTCCTGGCTATATAACGTATACTCTCCGTCTTCATCGGCGGTTTCCGGCTCCTCCCATTTAAGAAAAGCCCTGCTCCAGGCGTCAAAGGCTGAGGGACGCTTGTTTCCCTCCGGATCCTCCGCATGGTTTCCTTCAGCCATTAGGCTTAAAAATGATGAGTCGTATCCCTTCCAGACTGCTTTTTCAGGCTCTTTCTCTTCCAGATAATCCGTATCATAGAAATCCGGAAGTCCGAGATAGTGTCCCAGCTCATGATATACGACACCCAGATTCTCCTTCTCCAAGTTTTCATCAGAGTCATCTTCTTTTTCGCTGTCTTTAACCGTAGAATCAGGAACGGCAATATAGGACGCTACACGGACCCCGTCAACATAACCTGTTTTATCATCCGGGTAAGTCAGTCCGTTTTGATGAGACCATAGCATCATTTCTTTATGCGCGTTAAAAAACTTCGAATCAGTACCGGCTTCTGCTCCTGAGTAACCGGCCAGGATAAAGCCTACCCCGAGTTCGTTATTTTCCACTATTTTATTATGATTGGTATCATATCTGGCGAAATCGATATATTCACCGGCTTTTTCAATAGCTCTTATAATGGAAGCGTCGATCGTGTCCATTTTTTTACTATTGGTTAGATCTCCCCACTCTCCATGATCTTCGTCAAGTTTCACATGGATAATACCGTCATTTACCACGTCGAACCTATCACTGACTGTATCCTTCTCCGGAAGTCTATCATTGCAGCATGTTTCTTCTGCGGGCACCCAGGTAAATTTCCCGTTTGACATAATGGAATAGTAGTCCTGCAGACTGTCCTTATCGCCAAAGAGATCATCATACCATTCATGGCGCTTGTCATATCCGATATTATTGTAGCTCACAACAATCATCACAAGAGGCAGCGTCTTCTCTGCTGCAGCCCCCTGTATCCTTAAACCGCCGGCGTAGTCTCCACGGATACTGTCCGGTGTCACAGGTTTATCCGGATGCTTTATCCTGAACTCATGGGTGTCCTCAGCATCTCCTGATTCCAAAGCATTGCTTTGGTCCTCAGAATACTCAATTTCCGCAATACCGCCCTGCTCTCCGGCTTCCTCTGACGGCAGAGCGAAAGCGTTCACCGGCAGCAGTAAACTGAGTGTCAGCATGAGCGCCATCCACTGTTTCATTCTCTTTTTCATTTTGTTCATAATGAATCCTCCAGAAAATCCTTTCTCTTCCCAATTATCTTCCAACAAAAGTATCCTTCGTCTATGTCATTCTGAGGGCGCAGCCCGAAGAATCTTCTTGCCGGTCAGGAAAGATCCTTTACTAATAATGAAACGCAATTATGTTTACATGATAACAGACATTATGTTAATTGAAAAGCGGAACCGGTAAAAACCCGATTCCGCTTATTTCCTGCATATATAGGACTTACGTTCTTCGCTCCAATTCTTCCTTCAGCTCCGACCCGCTCCCCGGATTTAGAAGATCCTTCGTACCGCAACAGGTGTTCTGTAGTTCGCATTGGAAACCTTGATACCTGTCTTCGCGGTGGATGCGTGTACTATCTGGCCTCCGCCGATGTAGATACCAACGTGTCCGGAATAGCAGACGATATCACCTGCCTGGGCATTTGCAAGTCCGCCGGATACCGCATATCCTACACCTCTGTCTCCACCGGAGGAATGAGGAAGCGATACACCGAAGTTCCTGTATACGCTCATTACGAATCCGGAGCAGTCGGTTCCGTTTGTAAGGGATGATCCGCCGTATACATAAGGATTACCCACAAACTTCAATGCGAAGTTCGCAACTGACGAGCCGTTTCCGCTTCCGCTTGCGACATAACCGCCGCCTCCGCCGGAGTTGCCCTTTCCGCCGCCTCCGCCGCCGTTATTTCCGTTATTCTTGCCGGAATTCTTCCTTCTGTTCCTTGCAGCAGCCTCCTCGGCAGCTCTTGCAGCCGCACGTCTCTCTTCTTCTTCCTTCTTCAGTCTGGCTTCCTCTTCGGACTTCGACTCTGCGTGTACGAATTCGGTATATACCTTCACGTAATCCGTGCTTACATAGCCGTCACCTTCTTCTATGGAAACCTTGACCCAGTCTAAGTCTGTCTCTTCCTCAACCGTGAGGATATCATCCATCGGGACAAGCCCGACCACTTCCGCCTCGGTACTCGGACTCTGGCGGACATAAAGGGTGGTGGTGATAACCTTTGCGCTTCTCCGGCCGACCTCTTTTGCCTTCGCCACAGCCTGATCTCCGGTGAATACAAACTCAAGGCTCACATATCCCTCGGTATTTCCTGATTTGATCTTTATCCAGCCATTCTCTGCCTCTCCCAGTGCCTCGCCGACGGAATCCTTATAGAGCTTTCCGGCCGGCTCCGCATCTTCTGAGGGCTCAGTCCTGACATATACAAAATCAGAAACATTGGCAACGACCAGATTGCTGAAATCCTCTGTTTCATCACTCTCAGCCTCGGTCACGGCCTTTACCAGATCCATCTCCCCTTCATCCTTTTCGGAAGCAGTCTCTTCACTTCCGGCTCCTGCGGAAAGCATGGAGAGATCATCTGCGGAAACGGTGCTTTCCTCCTCTTCAGTCTCCGGAGCAGCAATATGGGAGCTTGTCTTGTGACTCTGGTCACCGTCGGTCTCCACGGCATAATCCCCTGCTCCCGCTGAAGGAGTCTCGGTGGAGGTTTCGATATCAGTCTCCTCCTGCGTGCTCTCTTCTGTATCGGAAATAGTGATAACTCCGGAATCCGTAGCCTTCTCGGTAGCTTCCATGGCGGCTGTGGTGACCGTCATAACATCCGTGGCATCAACCTTTCCGGTGGCCTTTATCTTTTCGGCCCTTATTACAGTAGCGGATTTTCCTTCATTGAGTATCCTGGCAGCTCCTGCCGCAGGAAGCTCCTCAGTGACCGAACTTGCAGACACAGCAAAAGGACTTCCCGAAACGACAAGTCCCGCTGCAAGAACACCCGCTATAATTTGTGCTTTCAATCGGTGCATATATAAAAAAACCCCAAAATCTTGTGTTTTATTTAGAACAATTTTGTTACGAATTTGTTAAAACCCGTAACAAATGCTAACATACTTTTCGGGAAAAATCAATATTTAACGCCTTTCTAATTGTTAATTCTCTCTTAAATCGGATAAAATCACAGCCGATTCCGTTAATCGCTAAGATTCATTAATGCCTTCATTTCAACGGTATCCTTCTTTACTCCAACCGTCACATCCTTTGCAAGGCTTGCCACTACGGATTTCTCCAGCTCATCCCAGGCTTCCTCGGCTTCGGAATCGTCATTTTTTGCTGTGCTTAAGGTATTTCTGTACTGTGCAAGGGACCAGGACATTGCAAAGTCTGCGGACATCTCACTCACCGCTCCGTAGCCCACATAACCCATTCCGTACTGCTGCTCCAGCTTCATCACATTCTCAAAATTCAGGATCCCGTTTTCTATGATATCTCCTATCTTAGACATAAAGCCTTTTCTGCTGGCATTTTTTCCGCTGGAGGAAACCGAGAGGAGACCTTCCTTCATATCGATATTCATGCTTCCGGTGCGGGCGGTAAGGTTCACCGATGCTTCCTTCACATTTCTTTCAAACCACATCATTGCCTTATAATCACCGGTCATGGCATTCATCATCCCGAGGATCTCTTCGGCAATGAGCCTAAGATGCAGACTGTCCTTTTTCCCGAGTCCCAGCGCTGTGATATGCTCATCAATATCCTTTAATGCTTCATTGAGATCGATATCCTTGCTGCTAATCATGATCTTTTCGTTTTTCATTACGCTTCTCCTTACGCCGGCGTCCTGACTGGAAACTGTGACATAGCTATCAGCACCGGAATGGTTTTTTTTGATTTTATCACAATTTCCTTTTATTTTCAGCAGGATTTTGATAAGCTAATGGCAGAAAGAAAGGCAGGCGGTATTGACAGAAGCTGTTCATAGTACCGTATTTCTGCCGGGAAGGTAACGTAATGGAATTTGAACTTTGGTTATTTGCAATAAAACAGCTCGCCCAGAGCTATGAGATGTCACAGGTCATCTATTCACAGCTTACAGACGCTGAGAAGGAGGATCTGCACAGGGAATATGAAGCAACCATCGGAGGATCCTCCGGCGGAGGCACCGGCAAAGCACCCGCCGCAGAGAATAAAGAAAAAAAGAAAAGTGAAAAAACCCTGAAGGAATACAGGGATCTCATAAACAGCTTCCATAATGCCATGAGCATCCTGGAACGTTTCGTTGAAAAGAATAATGCAAAGCACCTTGACAGGGATTACCCCATAGATCCCTCAAATCCGGATGAGGAATTCATGCATCGTATGCTCCTCAATATGGAGACAAGCACCCTTCAGGTCATCCGCTACCTGAACCACACGGCAAAGGATGTGACTCTGGAAGGCACTCTCCATAAGGAGGAAAACGGTTTCTATTATCTCGATGGGAAGCAGATTATTGAGGGTCAGCTTCTGGAATTCTTTTATATGAACCGCTGGGAGATAGGTACCCTCTGCAGAAACCCCGGGATGGTGTACGGTCACTTTATCCTCGGCTTCCAGAATGAGATATTCGATGTTGACCTCGAGGGTCTTAGGGTAAGACTCCGGGGATAATACCTGAAAGAAAATACCCCTGCCACCTTTCAGTGACAGAGGGTATCTTTTTTTGTCTATCTTCTGATTTTCCGGTGCTGTCAGCTCTTCCTGCTTTCCTTATAGGTCTTTGCAGCGGCTTCTACACCTGCCTTCAGGGCTTCAAGGCCTGACTTTGCAATATCAGCACTTGTCTCTGCAAGCTCCTTTGCGATAGCCTCTGCCTTCTCTGCCGCTTCTTTTAATCTCTTCTTTGTCTCATCATCAACAAATCCGTTCTTTCCGTCAGCTGCTGATTTTTCAGCAATGGCAGCCTGTGCTGCGGCAAGCCTTGCTACAGGCACACGGAAGGGTGAGCAGGAAACATAGTCAAGACCGATCTTATGGCAGAACTCAACAGATGAGGGATCTCCGCCGTGCTCTCCGCAGATACCTGCGTGAAGAGCGGGATTCACGGGACGTCCCAGCGTCAGACACATATCCATAAGCTTTCCTACGCCGGTCTGATCAAGCTTTGCGAAGGGATCAGCCTCATAGATCTTTGTATCATAGTAAGCATTCAGGAACTTGCCTGCGTCATCTCTGGAGAAACCGAAGGTCATCTGTGTCAGGTCATTGGTACCGAAGCAGAAGAAATCGGCTTCTGCAGCGATCTCGTCTGCCGTAAGGGCAGCTCTCGGGATCTCTATCATGGTACCAACCTCGTACTCGAGGCTCGCGCCGGCCTTCTTTATTTCCTCATCGGCGGTCTTTACAACTATATCCTTTACAAACTTGAATTCCTTTACGTCTCCTACAAGAGGGATCATGATCTCGGGAACCATCTTCCAGTCGGAATGCTTCTTTGAAACTGCAATTGCAGCCCTTATGATCGCTGAGGTCTGCATCTCTGCGATCTCCGGGAAGGTTACGGTAAGACGGCAGCCTCTGTGACCCATCATGGGGTTAAATTCGTGGAGACCGGAAATGATATCCTTGATCTCCTGAACGCTCTTACCCTGGGCAGAAGCAAGCTTCTCTATCTCCTCCTCGGTATTGGGAACGAACTCATGGAGAGGGGGATCCAGGAAACGGATCGTAACGGGGTTACCCTCCATTGCTTCGAAGATGCCCTCAAAGTCGCTCTGCTGATAAGGAAGGATCTTGTCGAGAGCGGCCTTTCTCTCCTCAACGGTATCGGAGCAGATCATCTCACGGAAGGCAGCTATCCTCTCCTCGTCAAAGAACATATGCTCCGTACGGCAGAGACCTATTCCCTCCGCACCGAGCTCACGGGCCTTCTTTGCATCCGCGGGAGTATCTGCATTGGTGCGGACCTTAAGCTTCCTGTACTTGTCGGCCCAGTCCATTATGCGTCCGAACTCTCCTGCTATGCTGGCGTCAACGGTCTCGATCACTCCATCATAGATATTACCTGTGGTTCCGTCTATTGAGATAAAGTCGCCTTCGTGGAATTCCTTCCCGGCAAGTGTGAACTTCTTATTCTCTTCATCCATATTGATGTCACCGCAGCCGGATACGCAGCACTCACCCATTCCTCTTGCAACAACGGCGGCGTGGCTGGTCATTCCTCCGCGGACGGTAAGGATGCCCTCTGCGGACTTCATTCCGGTGATATCTTCAGGAGAGGTCTCGAGACGAACGAGAATGACCTTCTCTCCCCTGTCAGCCCAGGCAACCGCATCATCTGCGGTAAATACGATCTTTCCGCAGGCAGCTCCGGGAGAAGCACCGAGACCCTTTCCGATAGGAGTTGCGGCCTTAAGTGCTGCAGCGTCAAACTGGGGATGAAGGAGGGTATCAAGGTTTCTGGGATCGATCATTGCAACCGCTTCTTCCTCGGTCTTATGACCTTCATCCACGAGATCGCAGGCGATCTTCAAAGCTGCCTGAGCAGTTCTTTTACCGTTACGGCACTGAAGCATGTAAAGCTTCTTGTT
>CADCQV010000028.1 GCA_902803625.1 uncultured Lachnospiraceae bacterium | reverse complement strand
GTTTTGCAAACTGGCAAACCCCGGGGCGGTCTGCTATAATGTTGGCCATGAGAAAGATTATTCTTACGGGAGGCGGGACCGCAGGACACTGCATTCCGAATCTTGCCCTGGTACCTACACTTAAGGAGCGTGGCTTTGAGATAAAGTATATCGGATCCTACGAAGGTATCGAAAAGAAGCTGGTGGAGAACGCCGGGATCCCTTATTTCGGCATATCCTCCGGAAAGCTCCGCCGTTACTTTGACCTGAAAAACATATCCGATCCTTTCAGAGTGATAAAGGGTTTCGGTGAAGCCCTCTCTATCCTGAAGAAGGAAAAGCCCGACGTGGTCTTCTCCAAGGGAGGCTTTGTTTCCGTGCCTGTGGTACGCGCGGCAGGGTTCTTAAAGATCCCTGTAATAATACACGAATCCGATATGACGCCCGGTCTCGCGAACAGGCTGTCCTTCGGTGCGGCCTCGAAGATATGCTGCTCTTTCAGAGAGACCCTTGACTGTCTGCCGGCCGGAAAGGGTGAATTTACCGGTTCTCCGATAAGAAGCGGGCTGTCAGAGGGCGACCGGCTGGAGGCACGTTCCTTTACCGGGATCCGCGAAGGTGACTACACCACCCTCCTGATAATAGGCGGTTCCCTTGGGGCGCAGCATGTGAACGAGGCGGTCCGTTCCGCACTTCCGAAGATCCTTCCGGAATTCAACGTGATACATCTCTGCGGAAGAGGAAAGCTTGATCCCACCCTGAACCATATGGACGGATATGTTCAGTACGACTATATAGATAAGGAGCTTCCGGATCTCTTTGCACTGGCGGACATCATCATTTCCAGGGCCGGTGCAAATGCGATCTTTGAAATTTTAGCACTGAAAAAACCCAATATTCTCGTCCCGCTGCCCTCCGGCAGCTCCCGGGGCGACCAGATACTGAACGCCGAAGCCTTTGAAAAAGCCGGATATTCATATGTATTAAAGGATGAGGATCTCGGAGACGGAGCACTGATAAACGCCATCAAATATGTAAAAGAACACCGTCTGGAATATCTGGACGCAATGGAAGGCGCAAAAGAGGGCAGAGCTGTGGAAAGTATCTGCTCCCTTATCGACGACATCTCCCTGAAGGCGGTCTGACTTAGAAAGGAGCACAAAAGATTATGAAAGACGACCGCATTTTCTGCAAACTGCCAAACGGTGTCATTCCCACTAATTCAATTTATGAGGATGACGAATTCAAGGTAATACTGGACGCAGGCCCTGCTTCAAAGGGACATGCCCTTATTCTTCCGAAGGAGCATTATGCGGATATCTATGAGCTTCCCGAAGAAATCGCAGGAAAAGCCTTTATACTTGCAAAAAAACTCGCAACCCACAATACGGCACTGCTGAAGGCTGACGGATTCAATATCGTACAGAATAACGGGGAAACAGCGGGCCAGACAGTTTTCCATTTCCACCTCCATCTGATACCGCGCTACAAAAATGACGGACAGATGATAGGCTGGAAGCCCGGAAAACCCACCGATGAAGAACTAAAAGAAACTGCGGATCTCCTCAGGATATAAGATCCCGGGAAAAGGAATTACTTTCCCTTTTTCTCAAAAGGAAAAACGGTATCCAGCATCCTGAGCATACGGAAATCGCCCTTTACCTGCATTGCCCCGGACATAAACGCGTGCTGGAAGGTAGTCTCTCCCTCCAGGATCTCATCCAGCTTTTCCTTTGATATCTTGCATAATACCGACTGATCGCTTCTTTCCTCAAAGGAAGCGGTCAGTTTTTCATTCCTGACATTCAGCATCAAAGGTGCGTCAAAGCCCTCTATATCCATCAGATAGACTGCCTCAAAGGAGCTCTGCGGCTTAAAGGCCTTTCTGAAGGTCTGCAGGAGAACCTCTTCCTCCGACATTCCGTCATTTTTCAGGAGTGTCTTGAAGTGACTCGCAAGCTCCTTCAGATCCTCCTTCTGTGTCTGGATATATTTGTCATCCGATGCGTATCTGCTTAACTGCTCCGTCTCCTGAGGCGTAAAGTCTATGGGCGTCTCTGTTGTGACCATCTGCTTCACCGCCTGGCTGCTAGCAGGAAGGATCACTGCCTTTCTGGAAACGGTTCTGTAGAGATTTTCTGCCGTCCTTTCCACGACCTTAACATATTCCTGATTCAGCTCAAAGGCCACAGAATCCCTGACATAGGCCGAAACCCCGTTACAGGTACGTCCTCCCAGCGTATCCCATGCGGTCTGGAGAGTCACCGCCCCCTGTCGTTCCCCATAGGTTGTGGAAATGACCACAGGGCACATATAAAGCTCGGATATTTTCTTTTTGTTTCCGTAAAACCAGCAGGCGTCCAGAAACTGCGTCATGTACCCGCCTATTCCGAACCACTCCACGCTTGTTGCAAGGATTATCCCGTCCGCATCATTCAGGGTGCTTGGCAGAGAGGTGATATTATGCTTCTTTTCATATAGATTTATCCGCTCAACATGCACATTCAGTTCTTCGAGAACCTTCTGCATCTTTGATAGCACGAACAGGGTCGTGTCCCCGACTATCCCGCGTCCGCCGTAGTAAATATTAATCTTCATTGCGTGAAGCTTCCTTTCCCTCTACGTTCATTCCGCCGTCTGCTTCCCGGATCCTGTACAGAATAAAACCCAGAAGGAGCCCTGTCACAAGACCTCCGATATGGGCTGCATTGTCTATCCCTTCTCCGGCAAAGCCCGAGAAAACGCTGTACAGCACCAGAAGTACTGCCCGTCCTCCGGTCAGGTCCGCGTACTTCCCCCTGTTTTTTATAACAATGGCAAAGAGCGCTCCGATGATCCCGAATACCGCCCCGCTTGCTCCGGCCGAAACAACATCCGATCCCGACAGGTAGGATATGAGAAGTGAAACGGCATTTCCCATAAAGCCGCTTAAGAGATAGATAAGGACAAATCTGCCTTTTCCGACCGCCTTCTCGACTCTTTCCCCGAATACCCAGAGTGCCAGCATATTGGCTGCCAGGTGCTCCGGTCCAAAGTGAAGAAATGCTGCCGTTAAAAGCCGGTACCATTCATAGTTTGCCATTATCCTGTCAAGGGACAAGGCTCCATGTTCTATCATAAAATGAGCGTCCAGAGTAGAGCCGAGCAAGGACAGGAAAACAAAAACTATGATATTAATAAGTATCAGCATCAGTGTGGCAGGAGTTTTATTTCTGAGGAAGAAATCATACAGCACACCCGCAATGGTAGTCCGTGAATCCCTTCCTGCCTCCGCAAGCAGCTCCTCCAGACCGGGTCTCAGATTATCAAAATCGGCCACCTGATTGTCAAAAATACAAAGTCTCTTCGATGACAGGTCTACGATCCAGGAAAGCTCCTCTCTTGCGGCGATGGCACCGAAGTTCATTACATTCATTGTGAAGAACAGTGAAAAAAGCTTTATATTGGTATACCCCTTGCTCTCAAACATCCTCAGGATCTTTGTCTTTATGGTACTGTACGCTTCGGGGCTTATGATCAGATTTCTGCCGTCCACAAGGAGAACTGCCATAGCCAGCTCTTTATCCACCCGGAAAAAAACCCGCACCTGAGGTATGGAGGACTGAATGGCTGTATAACCTCTCTCTAGAAGATATCCGGATATTCTTTCGTCCATAGGGGTAATTGTACTATCCGGAATACTTTTATGCAAGGCGGAAGGTCAGGGTCACATCCGCAAACCGCAGTGTATCACCATCGAAGAGCTCCGCAGTTTCACTGCCCTTAAGTGCACGTTCATTCACGGCGGTTCCGTTTGTGGAGTTAAGGTCGGACAGATAATAATGTCCCTCCTCTTCCCTTATGCATGCATGTATCCTGCTTACCTTCGGATCCGGGAGTACCGCATCTGCCTTGTTCCTCATCTTCCCAATCATATAGGGGGTCCGCTCTATCCTGTATTCCCTTTCCTCACCGCCTATCCTGCCGGACAGAAGCGGGATCCGTTTTTTTCTTCCGTTTCCCGAGTAGTCCGAAAGCAATACCGTGGCGTCACTGTCTTCCATACCGTCATTTTCCGACTTCTTAAGGATCTTTTCCTCAAGCGGGTCAAACCGGAATTCCTCCTGCCGGATATCGGAATTCAGGCTGTCCATATCCTTTATCCTGTCCTCCTCCTCTTTTTTCCGCTTATTCCAGATATAGATCCCGAGGGTGATAAAAAGTCCCGACACCACGATTACGGCTATTCCTCCTCTAATATAGTCCCTGTCGGAAAGAGACAATACCCTCATAACGGACGGATTCAGAAAGACATAGGCATAGATCCCGGAAGCGATCACTGCCGGTATGAAGGAAAGAAATACGATCAGCTTTCCCCTGTTCTCCTCCGTCTTTTTTTCCGGTGCCGAATCTCCGAGATAATAATTCTCATCATCCCTCCAGATCTTTGATAGAGAAAGTGAGTTTGTTTCGCCTTCAAATACCGGATTTGTGTTTTCCGGAGGGCTTTTTATCTCCTCTGCACCGGCCGGCGGAGTCCGCTCCGGGCTCTCTCCGTGCTCCTCCCGTATCTCCCTTCCTTTGAGGATATCTCCTGGCAGCAATATCCCTTCGCTTATCCTGTCGAAATAGTCATATGCCGCCTTTACCGTCTCATCATCCTTTTTATCCGCTGCATCTATAAGAAACTGACCCAGAGCAAGATATCCTTCCTCTCCCTCCGGATTTTCCGGATAATAGCAGAAAACAGGTTCTCCCCTCTCCAGATCCCAGAAGATATGCTCCGGCTCCATCATCAGATCATGTACATCCAGAAGATACTTCCCCATCTCCTCCGACACCTTTAGTATCCCGGAAAACAAAGCCTTTAGCTCCTTACGGGAAATGGGATTTCCCTCAAAAACATTCTTCAGGGTCTGGCAGGAGCCCATATCGAAGCTGTAGCAGGATTCTCCGTTAAGATGCCTGATATTCAGCTTTGCGAGTCCTCTTATGCTGTTTTTTATGACCATCTTTTCCTTAAAGCTCTGCTTTTCCCCGCCTTCC
>CADCQV010000027.1 GCA_902803625.1 uncultured Lachnospiraceae bacterium | reverse complement strand
CTGCAGATTTTTCCTACGACGAGGCTGTTCCCGAAGAAGCGGCGGGAAGCGGCGGAGCCGAAGCCCCGGAAGAGGTTGGAGAAGGGGGCAGCGCCGGAAAGGGGAATTCCCGGAAGCTTATTACAACGGTCAATATAGAAGCGGAAACAGCTGATGTTGAAGCACTTGCAAACAGGATAGAGCAAAAGGTTACAGCTCTGGGAGGCTATATTGAATCCTCAAATGTCTACTCCAACAGCCGTTACGACGGGGATATATCGAAGTCAGCCAGTATAACCGCAAGGGTACCTGCAGACAGCCTGGACAGCTTCTTAAATGATGTGGACGGAAATGCCAACATAACGGGCCGCAGTACAAATACCGAGGATGTGACCCTTCACTATGCCGACACCGAGGCACATGAAAGAGCACTCACCCTTGAACAGCAGTCCCTTGAGAAAATGATGGGTATGGCGGAAACGGTTGAGGACGTGATGGCGATACAGTCACAGCTTACCGATGTGAGATACCGCCTGGATAGCATCCGGTCCCAGCTAAGAACCTATGATAATGACATAAATTACAGCACTGTCAATCTGTCGATCATGGAGACCGAGAAGTTTACGGTTACCGAGAAGGAGTCTGTGCTGGACAGGATAAAGAACGGCTTTGTGGATAACCTTCTGGAGGTAATGGATGCCATCGCGGAATTTCTTATCTGGTTTATTACCCACATTCCCGCGATCATAGTTTTCGTTGTCATCGTATTTGCAATTGTAATGATCGTGAGAGGGCTTATTTTGGCAGGCAAAGGAAAGGGAAAGAGGGCGAAACCGGTACCTCCGGACCGGAAGCAGGCTGCGGAAGCCGGTGAACAGAAGGAAAGCGATGAAAAGAAGTGAAACAGAGCTTCCCATAGGTTTCATGGACTCAGGACTGGGGGGATTAAGTGTTCTGATAGAGGCCGTACATGAAATGCCTTCAGAGGATTTCCTGTATTTTGGTGACTCGGCCAATGCGCCCTACGGAACAAAGCCTCAGGAGGAGATAAAGCGTCTTACCTATGATGTGGTCCGTATATTGCTGAACAGGGGAATAAAGGGACTGGCGGTGGCATGCAACACGGCGACCTCAGCTGCAGTCCGGTCCTTAAGAGAGGACTATCCCGATCTTCCCATCGTGGGAATAGAGCCGGCCATAAAGCCCGCCGTTGAAAGGAATAAAGGCGGACGGATAATAGTCCTCGCCACACCAATGACTATCGCCCAGGAAAAGTACCGGAAGCTTGTGGAAAGATATAAAGGGGATACCGATCTCGTATCGGTGCCCTGCCCGGGATTAATGGAGTTTGTAGAGGAAGGGGATCTCGGAGGTCCGGATCTTTACAGGTATTTTGAAGAGCATTTGGAGAAATATCTTACTCCGGATACAGAGACCATAGTTCTCGGATGTACCCATTATCCTTTTATCAGTGACCGTTTAAGGGAATTTCTGGATAGCGACGGCATAGAGATAATTGACGGAAGCCGCGGGACCGCAAGGGAACTGAAGCGCCGCCTTGAAGAGAAGGGACTCTTGAGGAGCGGGAAGCGAAAGGGGAAAATAATAATGGAGAATTCTGACCGCGGTACAAAAAAGCTGGAACGCGGAAGAATTCTCCTTGAAAGAGCAGGTATTACACTTTAATGATCGTTGGCCGGGACGGCAGCCTTTTACTCTCCGTCAGCCGGACCGGCTTCATCCGAAGGCAGACCCTCGCCGTCCGCTTTTCCGTCAGGATTTCCGCCCTCAGGTTTATCAGGCTTACTGTCGAGCATTTCCTCCAGACTCATGGTTCTATATTCGTCATCCAGTTTATCGTTAAGGGCCTTCTCCAGAAGCTTTAGATCTGTTTCAAGCATCTTTTTCGCATTTTCTACAGCCTTTACGGCATCCTTGTCCTTACTTCCGGAACGGAGGAAGCTGTCTGCGGCTTCGATGGCTTCAGAGCAGCGCTCTTTGAGCTTTTTTGCGACGGCGGAATTGATATCGTCCCGTCCGGGCTTTAAGCCCAGCTTCTGAAGTCCGGAGCTGTAATGGCGGAAGCTTTTGTCAAAGGACTTGTACTCTTCGCTTTTTTCTCCGGAAACCTCCTTTAATTCGTCTGAAGCTGATTCCAGCCTGTTAAATCCGTCCATATTCAAGCCCTTTGCTTTTCTGAAGGCTCTGCCTGTGCTTTCGGTAATGTCGGGATCCATACGCTTCTTCAGGTCGCTTCTTATCTGCTTGCCTTTTTCCTTCATCTTTTTGGAATGTGAAGCCTCTTCCGATCCCACATTGGTCAGATCAACATCCAGATTCCTGTACTCCACCTCGGCGCTGTCCCCTTTCATGGAGGGACGTACCATAGTGATGACATGATCGCCTCTGGCGGCGAGGAGAGCCAGGTAATTCCTGAGGCTTTCCTTGTCAGGAGTCTGATCTCCGCTGGTTTTATAGAAATACTGTTCCTTCACGTAATTCCTGAGGCTCATGCCGTCCACATACAGACAGTCCAGAACAGATTCGATGCCAAGGTTGCTATAGAATCCGCTTCCTCCGTCATTAAAGGAACCGGCCCAGCGGGACACCTGCTCCAGAAAATGCCGGGAAGCCTCCTTTGCCTTTGGGGTAAAGGCTCCTTTTTTCATCACATCTCCGGAAAAAACCTTCAGGTCGGACTGAGCCTTGATGATATCCTGTTTTTCTTCGGACCTCACCTTTTCGGTATGGGTTTCGCCTGCACTCACCGGAGAAGAAGAGGGGGCGGGAGTTCTTTTGAAACCGGGTCTCATCAGGTCATTACTGTTCGTGATATGGAAACGGTTCTGCATTATGGGTCCGTTATTTGCCAGACTCTCTACCCTGCTTGCATAGGGAGACTGACTTTCTGTCTGAAAGATGGATTTCTCAGTATTTATGCCGCCTGTCTGGTTTAAGGATTCCTTCTTTTTTTTGATCTCACCTATCTGGAGATTACCCTGTTCATCCATAAAAATCACCCCGTATCTTTCCGGAACCCGCCGGATTCTGAACAATTACCCAGTCGCTTACTTTATAAATACCTCAAAGTGTTCCGCGGGGATTCCAGATCAGGTTCTCCCACTGTTCAAGCTGATCCTCCGTCATAAAGCCGTTGGAGGTTCCCATGTAGCCGATCTTATTCGCAGCGAAGAGCAGAGCCTTGTGAATGGCGGTCTTGCTGTCCCCGGTCTTCTGGTAATAGTGGAGGAAGCAGGCGAAGAGAGCATTTCCGGCACCGGCGGTATTCACGATCTGGGAGCTCTTTACCGCATCATAATGGACTGTGATCTCCTTTTCCTTGTCGAAGAGGATAACCCCCTTGCCTCCCTGTCCGAAGATTATTATATCGGGATCGTATTTTTCGCGCATTTCCTTTATGAAACCGAAGGGCTCTTCATCTATGGAATCATCATTGAAGTAAAGAATATTGGCATTATTCAGAAAATCTTCGTTGTAGGCCTCTTTTTCACGGGTGAAGCTGTGTATCTTTACAGCCAGCTTCTTTTCCTGCTTCAGGGCAATATCTATAAAGGGACGGCAGAAATTCACATTTGAAAGGACCACCATATCGCACTCCGAAATAAGGGGTTCTGCCTTGGTCATATCGTACTTCGCATCCCTTATATCCTTCAGATCCTCAAAGTGCTGCTTTCTGCGCTGCACATCATAAAGGAGTACCTCCATGGGAGTTTCCTTTAATATAGGAAGAATATATTCCGTGGAAAGCGTGACCTCCCTGCCTGTGGGATTAAATATGGCAAGATTCTCTTTTTCTCCTACCACTGACATAAATTCCACATCATCTCCAAGCCACTTTAACGCCAGAGATTCGTTGAAGGCATCCCCGCCTCCAGAGATATAGATGGTATCCCGTTCTCCCGTATAAGGGGTGTACTGGATGGGAAGCTCCTTTACCTTTACAATGGTCTCAAGCTGCGTAATTCCGGCTACTATGAATCTGCTCATTTAAGTGTACCTTTGCGCAGGCTGGTGTCCTGTACGGCGGTGTGCCTGCCGCACCGCCTTTTATAATATAGTGTCTGCACTGATTATAACACCTCAGTGTACAGTCATGCAAAAAAAATGTTGACATCAAAACCCTGTTAAAGTACAATGTCTAAGCGTGTCGCCATCTGACGCGTTTGTAACTTTGCCGCTTATTCAGAATGGAACGGCAAAAATCCAACAAAGAAAAGAGGTGAAACTTAAATGCCAACATTCAACCAGTTAGTTAAAAACGGAAGGCAGTCATCGGTGAAGAAGTCAAAGTCCCCTGCTCTGCAGAACGGCTTCAATTCTTTACAGAAGAAAGCAACCGCAACACTTTCTCCCCAGAAGAGAGGCGTGTGCACGGCGGTTAAGACTGCAACCCCCAAGAAACCTAACTCTGCGCTGAGAAAGATTGCCCGTGTACGTCTTTCAAACGGAATCGAAGTAACATCCTATATTCCGGGAGAAGGTCATAATCTGCAGGAACACTCGGTAGTCCTTATCCGCGGCGGCCGTGTAAAGGATCTTCCCG
>CADCQV010000026.1 GCA_902803625.1 uncultured Lachnospiraceae bacterium | reverse complement strand
GCTTGAGGAGCAGAAGGCTTCATACGAAAAAAAGGTGCTTAAACTCGAAAAGGATGCAGCCGACGCGTCAAACAAGGCAAAGAGTGATTTCCTCGCCAACATGTCCCATGAGATCAGGACCCCTATGAATGCCATAATCGGAATGGATGAAATGATACTGCGCACGAAGCCCTCTGATCCCGTGAGAAAATATGCGCTTGATATACAGAGCGCCGGAAAGACGCTTCTGTCCATAATCAATGATATCCTTGATCTTTCCAAGATTGAATCCGGCAGGATGGAGCTGATCCCTGTCGAATACAGGTTCTCATCTGTGATGAACGACGTCGTGAATATGACTATGAAAAAAGCCCAGGACAAGGGCCTGGCCTATACTATTACAGTATCGGAGGATATACCTTCGGTGATGCTGGGTGATGAGATAAGGATACGCCAGATAATGCTGAATCTCATAAACAACGCGATCAAATATACAGTTGAGGGGAGCGTGAACATTGACGTATCATATAAAATAGAAACAAATATGCTGCAGATAATAGTCTCCGATACGGGCATCGGCATAAAGGATGAGGATCTCGGAAGGCTTTTCGGTTCGTTCGAGCGGCTTGAGGAGGATAAGAACAGGAATATCGAAGGTACCGGACTTGGTCTCAATATTACAAGGCGGATTGTAAATATGATGGACGGTAAAATAGAGGTGCAGAGTAAATACGGCGAAGGGACTACATTTACCGCACTTGTGAGGCAGTCAGTCGTAGATGAAACACCTGTTGGTGACTTCGCACAGAATCTCCTTCAGATGCAGGAGCACAGGGAGATATACAGACCGGTACTTTTTGCGCCTTCTGCCCGTGTTCTCGTGGTCGACGCTAATGACATGAACCTTGAGGTTATAGCCGGTCTTCTTGAGGATACAAAAATAAAGGTTACAACGGCTGAATCCGGAATGGAATGTCTTAATATCCTGCGTGAGACTTCGTTTGATATGATATTTCTTGATCAGATGATGCCCGGAATGTCAGGGGTTAAGACCCTTGAAGAGATACGGGGAAGGGGGCTTGCAGACAACACTCCTGTCATTGCGCTCACAGCGGATGCGATCGTGGGCGCCCGTGAAAACTATTTAAATGAGGGCTTTACCGATTACCTGTCAAAGCCCGTCATGTATGAGGAGCTTGAAAAGATACTTTTCAAATATTTAGATGGAGGTAAGATACTGACATCGGAGCAGATAGAGGCTGAAGAGGAAAAAAAGAACAAGCCTCTCGTTCTCGTGATAAACGACTCTTCGGAAAGGCTGAAGGAGATAAGGGAGCTTCTCGGGTCCGGGTACAAGGGAGTATATGTAAAGAATGAGGAGCAGGCCGGAAAATTTCTTGCTAAACACAAGGTGGAATTCATAATAAGAGACGGGGGACAGCCTGTCTGAAGCTGTCCCCTGTTTTCATAAACATTCAACAAGAGATCAATTCAATGCTTTACCTTATCCCACCATACGGGATATACGAGTCCCTGGGTCTGACCTGCTGCTTCAGCGGCCTTCAGTATCTCGATGTATTCCGCGTCGGAGCATATCTGATCCACGTTGCAGGCATCACAATGCCACACATCCGAATGGGGTCCGTTCGGATCCACGTCCTGGGGGCGGCTCATAGGCTTACCGCACTTGGGACAGGTTGCCTCATTGGCTCCGCCGAGTCCCCCCTGTGCCTTCGTCATCTCGTCATCGCTCAACGCCGTGTTCTGAGCTTTTGCACTGTCCTTGTACCTGCTTATAAATTCTGTGTAAATATTCTGTTCCATAGTTCTTCTCCTTTCAATTGATCTGATCTTTCAACCTACTGTCATCAATAGCTTCACAAGTACTTGTCTTTGATCTTTGATCTTCTTCGTTCTGCTTATATGTACGACAGAGTCCTGACCTTTGTAAGCCTCTATGCGCATTCGGTCGTTTTATGTGTCTATCCGGTGACGTACTGCCTGATATTAGTTTCTTTCCCCACTGAACAGAAAGGAAAGCGGACTGACCTCCTCGGTTATAAGGTTCGCTTCGTATGCTCCGTCGGTGAAGCTTCCTTCCACATCTATCTCATATATCCATTCCCCTGGCTGCATATCTCCGATGAAAAGAGCATATGGATCGGTGCTGTCCCATACGGTGACAGGCTTGGGGCTTCTGACAGATGCCCTGTATTCATCATTGTCTATCTTAAGCTTCATATCCTCAGTGAATCTGTCAGCGTATTCCTTTTTTACCAGACAGACCATCTTTCCGTTCTTTGCTATGCCGACTGCGGGAACATATGAGTCAATGTGACCGAAGATACCGAATACACAGGCTCCGGCAAGGATCAGCGTTATCGCTGCCAGTATGAACCAGACTCCGGGATTTGAAAGCCTGATATAGTCATTAAGCTGATCCGGCGATGAAATACGCTCTATTGATTTATCTCTGAATATAGTTTCGTTTTCCATAAACCCACTGACCCTTATATCTACTATTTTATGAAAAAACTACAGGGAGTGAATTACCGAATAGACACGAAAAACGACCGAATAAACATCACGGCAGAATACAAGCGGTCTTATTCTATATAATATATTGTATGGATCAGGAAACGAAAAAATCTCAAAATAAGGAACATAGCAGCGATTCTGGCACCAAGATCAGAAAACCGGTGCGTGGCGGAGTCGCGAAGGTTCCCTTCATAATGCAGATGGAGGCGCTGGAATGCGGAGCTGCTTCTCTCGCGATGATTCTTGCATATTACGGCAAGTGGGTACCACTGGAGCAGGTCCGCCGCGACTGCGGTGTATCCCGCGACGGATCCAACGGCAGAAATATCCTGGTTGCTGCGAGAAACTACGGATTTACCGCTTCAGGCTACAGATATGAGCCTGAATATTTAAGGGACAACGGCACGTTTCCCTGTATAGTCCATTGGGAGTTCAATCATTTCGTTGTAGTGGACGGCTTCAGGAAAGACAGGGTTTATCTGAATGATCCCGCGAAAGGGACCTATACGGTCTCTATGAAGGAATTCGATGAGAAGTTTACCGGCATCTGCATGATGTTTGCTCCCTCTGAAAACTTTGTGCCTGACGGCAGACAGAGATCCACTCTTGAATTTGCTGCCGGAAGACTTTCAGGCTGCGGCGCGGCGATCGCATTTGTTATCATCACCGGGGTCATCTCCTCTCTTATCGGCATTATAAATCCTGTATTTTCAAGGATATTCATGGACAGACTGCTTACCGGAAAGGATCCCGGATGGTATCTTCCATTTATCATCGTGATCTCTGTATTCGGCTTTATCCAGATACT
>CADCQV010000025.1 GCA_902803625.1 uncultured Lachnospiraceae bacterium | reverse complement strand
CAGATCCTTATCTGCCCTCACAACAGCTGCTCCGGCTCCGTCGCCGAACAGTACACAGGTGGAGCGGTCTGTCATATCAATGACCTTTGAAAGCTCCTCGACTCCGATAACTATGCCGTAAGGTCTGCTTCCCGAGGATAAAAGTCCTCTGGCAACCTCCAGACCGTAAATAAAGCCTGCGCAGGCAGCATTAATATCCAGAACCGGAATGTCTCCGGGCAGGTCCAGCTCCCTTTGAAGGAGACAGGCTGTTGATGGTGATGCGTAAGTCGGTGTCACAGTAGCGCATACAACACAACCTACCTCTTCCCTCGGGATACCGGCTCTTTCCAGCGCCTGCTTCGCAGCCGCTGTCGCCAGACTCAGATTATTCTCATTCTCATCGCAGAAGTGTCTGGAGCGGATCCCCGTCCTCGTGTAGATCCACTCATCATTGGTCTCAACGATCTTTGAAAAATCGTCATTGGTCATCACCTTTGATCCCAGACCCGTTCCGGTAGAGATTATTTCTATTCCTTTCATCATTCCTACTGCATCCCCCTGAACTTCCGTCTTCTGTCCCGTAAGAGCTCCCCGGGCGACATAGCCATTAGCGCAGACAGATTTTTTTCTATCGCCATATCCATGCTGCCGTAGAGACGCCTCGGGTTTTCCTGTCCGCCTCCGAGAGGCTCCGGGATTACTTCGTCCGCGACATGTGCTTCTCTTATGTCGTCAGCGGTAAGCTTCATTATCTCACAGGCCTCGGCGTGCCTTGAAGAATCCTTCCAGAGTATGCTGGCAAAGCCTTCCGGACTCAAAACCGAGTAAACCGCATATTCCAGCATCAAAAGCCTGTTACATACTCCAAGCGCCAGAGCCCCGCCGGAGCTTCCTTCACCTGTTACAATCGAGATCACCGGTACGTGGTAGCTGCTCATCCTCGCCATATTTCTGGCAATGGCCTCTCCCTGTCCGTGCTCCTCGGCATCTATTCCCGGAAAAGCACCCGGTGTATCAATAAAGGTGATAATGGGTCTACCGAATTTTTCCGCCTGATCCATTATCCGCAGCGCCTTTCTGTAGCCTTCGGGCTTTGCCATCCCGAAATTATATGCCACATTTTCCTCTGCGGTATGTCCCTTCCGGTGTCCCACGACGCTTACCGGTATCCCGTGGAATCTCGCGATCCCGCCATAGATCGCCGGATCGTCATCATAAAGATGATCTCCTCTCTGCTCGAAAAAGTCCGTGAAAAGCGCTTTGATAAAGTCATCTATATGTGGTCTCTCTATCTTTCTTGCCAGAAAGACCTTGTCCTCTGCCGTAAGGTTCACACAGGGACGGAGCATCCTTGCCTTCTCCATGGAAAGATCCAGCATTTCCTGGTCGTCTTCCGCCCTTCCCTTTGACCTGAGTTCTTCCATCCGCATATTTATGCGTCCGACTTCCATAAGGGATTCTCTTATCATCTCGAACCTCCCTTCAGGATATCCTCCGTGAATGCGCCGCGGGAGTCCTCGTGAAGCTTCAGGATGTCGTAGAGTACTTCCTTCAATTCCTGCCTCTTAACTATCCTGTCTACAAAGCCATGCTTATGCAGATACTCTGCTCTCTGAAATCCCTTCGGGAGCTTAACCCCGATGGTCTGCTCTATTACCCTGGGTCCGGCGAATCCTATAAGTGCTCCGGGCTCCGCCAGCGTAATATCGCCCAGAGTCGCAAAGCTGGCCGTCACGCCTCCTGTGGTGGGATGTGTGAGACAGCTGATGTAAAGGCCGCCGTTTTCCGAAAACTCCTGCACCGCAGAGGATGTCTTCGCCATCTGCATCAGGGAGTGTATCCCCTCCTGCATCCTGGCACCTCCGCTCGCAGCGAAAATAATAAGAGGGAGCTTCTCCCTGTCCGCCGTTTCCACGGCTCTGGTAACCTTCTCCCCCACTCTGCTGCTCATACTGCCCATAAAAAAGCGGGTATCCAGAACCACCGCAACCACTTTTATGCCGTTGATCCGGCCAAAAGCAGTAACCGCGGATTCCTTTAACCCCGTCTTTTTTTCGAGCTTCTTTGCTTTTTCCGAATAACCCGGAAAGTTCAGGGGATCCCTTACCCCGGCATCGGAATTGAAGTCCTGCCTGCTTCCCGGATCAAAAATAAGGCTAAGCCTCTGATCTGCTGACATTGCCTGATAACGGCCGCAGAAGGGACAGATATTCATATTCTCCTGCCACACCTTCCGCACGGCCCGTCTCCCGCAGGACTTGCAGTTCACGTAGTCCGGCGCCAGCTTTCTCGTGACTGTCCTGAAAACTGTCTTTAAAGAACGCTCTTCTTTTTCCATGTCAGCCTGCTGCTTCCTTCAGATACTCCACGATATCCCCTACTGTCTGAAGCTTCGCCAGTGTTTCATCAGGGATCTTTATATCCAGTGCTTCCTCGAATGCCATATGAAGCTCAACCAGATCCAGTGAATCTGCTTCCAGATCGTCCATAATGTTCGACTCGGGAGTTACCTGATCCTCATCACAGCCGAGGGTGTCAACGATTATCCTCTTTACCTCTTCAAATTCCATATTCTTCATATCTCCTTTTAATAAAGATGTTTTTCCGCGGCCTTGCCCCGGCCGCATGTGGTTTTGAAAACCGTGTTACGTAGTAATAATAACTCAAAATGATTTAGCTAAATTTCTTTTAACTAAATCACCTTGAAATAAATACTACATTATTATTCTTTTGTCAAGCCCGGTCAGTAACGGAATGAAAAACCGGCCAGTGCCGGAATGAAAAACCGCAGATGAAAAGCTGCTCAGTATACGCTCTCCACCCGGATCTCTTCGCCCTCCGGGCGGAAACGCCATATCGAGTGCCCCGGAAGGCGATGCTCGGTTAAATAGTATTCTCCGTCGATTTCCGAGATAAAATAAGGGGTTCCGCCTCCGATGAAATAATGATAGATGTCTTCATATTCATTATTCTGCAGATCCTTTAGAGAATGGCATCTCAGTATCGTGGCATAGTCCTGATTCCATTTATCATCGGTCGATACCGTGATATAAAAGTACTCACCGATCCGGGTTATCTGTATCATACCCGCCATAGATGAAGGCACCGGATATCTTTCAAGTATTTCAAAGGTGTCCGGATCCGCCTTTAGTATGCTCTTATTCCCTGAAACAAAATAAATCCCGTCACCGATAAGCGAGAAAGAGCGCACATAAACCCCGTTGAGCTCCGGCACGGATTTCACATCGGAGATATACAGGCTCCCGTCATTCTTATCATCCTTAAAAATATACATTTCCCCGCTCATTGAGCACCAGACAAAAAAAGCTTCCCTCTCTTTATCATAAACAATGTAATGGGGACGGGATGTGATATTTTCGAATGTCTGCGTCAGGGTGAAGCCGGCTCCCTGCTTCTTATAGACGAGGATACGGTCATTTTCCGTGTCATCGGTCAGATATACCCTTCCGTCACCGGCAAGGGTATGGCCTTTATTGATCTCATCTGTCATCACAGACCAGTCCTCAAGAGGGTCATCCGTATTGTCATTAAAGATGATCTGGTTATGATAACAGTCAACGATAAAGTAATCGTCACCGATCTTCGTGATCTGTGTCGGAATATCAAGAGAATTGAAGCT
>CADCQV010000024.1 GCA_902803625.1 uncultured Lachnospiraceae bacterium | reverse complement strand
GTAGAGAAGATTCTTCGGGCTTCGCCCTCAGAATGACATTGTGTAGTCTCAGAATGACACTAACTTAACGCCATTGGAACCGTCCCCGTTGACTCCTCCGCCGTCTCTCTTACTGAGAACGATCTGGTTAAAGGGAATCCCTATGCCGTTCCGGTCAAACATAAGCTTCAGTTCCCGGTTCCGATCCCTCCTTACCTTATAATAATCAAGGGATTTGGATTTAATTGAAAATTTCAGCATCACGGCGCTGTCCTCCATAGCATCCACGCCGAGATAGTCCGGTCCTTCAACCGCAAGGGGTATATTCTCTTTCATGACCGGAAGCTCACGCCTTATCACCTCTTCAACATTTTCAAGCTTTTCATCGTAGTCAATGCCGATCGAAATATAGATACATTCAGGTGTGGTTGAATGATTTACCACCTGTTTAAGGGAACTGTTATTCATTATCTTGATATTATTGGTACCCAGATCCAGGAGTCTGGTATTTCGGATCCCGATCTCCAGCACCTTTCCACGGCATCCATCAGCAGTTATAACGTCCCCCACATGAAAAGCCCCCTCTATTATAATAAAAAGTCCGTCAAAAACATCGGAAGTAAGGCTCTGTGCGCCCAGTCCAATGACAACCGTCAGTATTCCGGCAGAGGCGAGAAGGGTTTCCGTATGAACCCCCATCCTGTTGGCACATAAGAATAGTACCCCTATTATTGCCGCGTATTTAAGAAGGCTTATAAGCATCTGTGACATGGTCTTTCCACGCGAACTCAGGGAATTGCCCAGCTGAATAAGAAGCATATTCAGGCATATCGTAAGGAATCCCACGGAAGAAATACAGATTATGCTCCAGGTTATGGAGAAAAGGTGAATCCCGTTTTCCCAGTCTCCTCTGATGATATATGAAAAGATGGAGTCAGGCGGCAGCAGTCTTTCGGAAAAAAGGGAGAAAATAAAGACAACTCCCGAAAACACAAAAAATGCACCTCTTAAAAAGCGCTTTAAGGCATAGTCCGACCGGAAGCTGTTTATTGTCTGAGACTCTGTCTCACCCGGGTAAGGAATCGGAACACCGGACAAAAGGAAGAGAAGAAGATACAATAATAATACCGCTGCAAAGCACGGAAGGAATGTGAAAGCCGCGATCTGAAGGTTCCCGGTCAAAAGTCCGGAGTTCGGAGTGACTATGAATATGATATCAGAATACGATGCGGCGGTTTCACAGAGATAATTAACTCCGGAAACGGTTAAATATCCAACATAACCGTCTCTCAGTGTCCGGGTGGTGATCCCGTAATCAAGTGCTTTCTTTCCGATAAGCGAGCTTATAGGGTGATATGTGAATTCACCGCTGTTTTTATCCACAGTAAATGCAAAAGATGAATTAGTACCGCTGTATGTGGAAAGAACATATTCCCGGGATGTTGACTTTAAGGGTTCTGAAAGAAAGGAAGGGTCAAATGCCAGCTGCACAAAACCGTCCGGATCCCCCTTACTGTCTGTAACAAGGCTTCCCACATAGAGATAGGGCTTTTCAAGATAATTATCGTCAGGCTTGTCCTGAATGACATAGGGTGTGCCGTATAATAACTGCCTGAACTGGTATGAGGGATCACCGGGGTCATTTGAAAGGGTTAAACCCTTATAGGTTGAATCAGATACAAGCACAGTGCCGTTTTTATCATATAAAAGGACATGCTCTGTCTGTAATATCCCGTTTAACTTATTTAAGGAGGAACGTGTCGAAAGCTGCGGATTGTCAGATATAAGCTTTGCGGCGATCCCCGAAATCCGGCGTAAAAATGCGCTGTAACGGTTTTTAATAATATCCTGGTTTTCCTTTTCGAATTTCAGGGAGTATGCGAGAGCCTTTGCATCCAGACTGTTTGTGGTCTCCTGAACAGAGGTCGAGTAAAGGAAATGAATAAACACAGACAGGATCATAAGAAGCAGGAGCAAAACAGTTAACAGAGACTTTGATTTCTTAAAGTAGATCCTTCTTAAATACTTCCCTTCCTTTGCGGTGCGGGCGTACTCCTTTAATATCATGGAAAATGAAAGTATAAGGGTAAACAGGATAACAAAGGTTGAAAAAAGAACAGGGATAAGAATTATTATTACAGAGGTTAATATCTCCCTATACGGAAGAGCGCAGATAATCCACACGTTTTCCGCAGAGCGGTATTTATATCCGCAGTAATAATCCTCTCCGCAGATATCCATATGCTTAAAGGCACCGTCACTGAAACCGGAAAGGAGTATACCTGCTTCCTCCACTATTATCCCGTCATCTTCTCCTATACTGTATGTATCATCCCCGGTCGTGGGATCGAAGGGAAAGTAAACGAAATATCCTTCCCGGTCAACCGCAAAGGTGAAACCGTTCCTGCCGATCGTATTCCGCTCCAGCATGGAATCCCATGCCGAAGCGGATGCTGATGCATCTTCAATATCTGAAATGTCAGAAGCTATATTACCTGCGGTACCGCCTTCTTCATAGTAAACCGAAAGATCGTCAATGATCTTCAGGATCCTGTCATTGTACCTTGTGTTTTTCTTTATTGTTTCAAGACTTTCATCCAGATTCTGATCTGTTTCCGTAAGCTTCAATGCCATCTGCTGCCTGTAATTTGATGTCACCAGTGTACTTAAGAGACAGAAAAGAAAGTATCCCAGCACAAGTAAAAGGAGCAGTGAAAAAAATATCGGAAGCTTCGGAAGCTTATTCTCAATTTTATCTTTATTCTTCATTCTATTCCTCAGTTACCGTTATCTGTCCGTTCTTTAATTCCATATATAAGGGATCGGGATAGTCCTCGTCTCCGAAGATACTCTTGATCTTAAACTGGTACAGGAATTTTCCGTCATTAAGGTCCGCATCCTCCATTACCATATTGCTGTTCCAGGTGATGGAACTTAAGGGAATCAGTTTCTCATCGTTGTTCTCGCCGTAAACATAGAACAGGAATTCCACCTTATCCCCATCCTTAAGCTTTTTAATATCCCTTCCGGTACTTCCGGTCTCTTCATCAATTCCGTCATAAGCACCGAGTATCGTAAACTTTTCCGTGCTGTAATCATACTCTGCTTTCAGGGATTTTTCCTCTCCGTTCAAGAGTATCGGTATCATATACAGATTGTATTTGTCAGTCTGCTCCATAAGCTCCGCATATACGACTTCATCACCGATACAGATCCAGGATCCTTCGAAATGCTCCTTAAATACCCCTTTGTCGTAATCCGATTCCAGATCGTTATCAGATCCGAGGTAAATATATTCGCCGCCTTCCTCATCATCATAGTACAGCATAAAGCTTACATCCTGAACCATATCAAGGCCTGATGTTATCTTCAGTTCATAGTATCCGTCCTCTCCCAGCTGCTGGCTGTATTTCAGATCATAGCTATCCTTATCAACCGGAGAGATGCTGCTTATGGTATCATAATAATCCTCCGTCATTTCTTCTCCGTAATCCTGAGCTATGCTCTGACCGTCATTAAATAAACTGTCGTATTTACCCTCATCTGTCTTATTATCTGAATATGCTTCCTTCCAGGCAGCCTCCCATTCCTGTTCCCACTCATGGGAATCGAAATCGCCGTTTAATATACTTAAGTACTCCTGGAATGCTATATTATCTGAAAATGCTTTATATTCCTTAAAATCATCCGGATCAATAAGAAGCGGATAATACACTGAAAGCCCGTTGGAATTGGCTCTGTTGCTGCCGTGCACTTCATAGCGGACGGCGTTATGAAGGGCTTCCAATACTTTTGACGAATTCTGGTTTAAGACATTCTCCGTCTGCTTTACCATATCACCGAGATCCACCATATTCGTAAAGCCGTCAGCCTCGCTGTTGGACCCAAAGTTCTCTGCCCTTACAACACCCTGCTGAACCGACCTGAAGTTTTCAGGCTCCTGTGTGGAAAGCACCATTTCACCTGACAGATTCTTATATACTGCAGAAAGAGCCGGGATCCTTGTAAGATCGGTGACTGAAAGTGTGGCCATTGCATCCTCTTCGCTCCCTGCACATTTAGCCATAAATCCATCTGCGATCGCCGTCCCCAGTTCTTCTCCGGTGATTCCGGTATCCTGTCCGAGATATTCCAGGAAATCCATATAATCCCATCCTCCTCCGGGTTCAAGCTCCTCAGATGCAACCATATAGTGGCCGTAGCCCTGAATAGCCTCAGCTGTTTCAAGATTAGCCATAAGGCAGGCATCAAAGCCTATCACCTCAAAAGGAGTATCCGCTTCTGTGATCGCCTGCTTTATCTCCTGAAGTGTAAGAGAATCACCGTTAAACAGTTCATCGAAGCATACACCGCCTATGGAACCCATGCCATGATCCCAGAAAATAAGCATATATTTGTCTGCAGGATATTTCTCCCTTCCCCAGGTAATATAGTCCTTAAGGGTATCAGGATCTCCCATCGATTTAAGAGGCTGTTCCTCTTCACATATCACGTCTCCCTCCACTACACGGTACCGTCCGAGATTTTTATTGCTGATCCCCTTAAATGACGGTAATTCTCCGACATAGTACTTGTTCATTGCCCATTCTTTTGTTCCACCTGTTTCCACAAGAATGTTTATCTTATTTTTGCTATCCCCAAGATCCGAGGTAAACATTTCGTAAAAGTTTCCGGTAGCATCTTCAGTATTGGATTCAAGATCAGTACCGCACATATAGACCATGATCGTCCAGGTCTGATTGGGATTTTTAGAAGAGGCCTTTACCTCCTCATCGTCTTCTTCCTCTTCGAAATCCCCCTCATCATAATCATCGAAGTCAATCTCTTCATCATCATAAAGCTCTTCTGTATATTCATACTCTTCTGTCTCTGTAGCTTCAGAAGCCGCTTCTTCGACAGCCGGAGCCTTAGCCTCCTCCTTCTTACCGCAGCCGGAAATAATACCAAGGCAAAGAATCCCCGATAAAAGAATTTCCATTAACCTTCTCATTTTAATACCCATTTTTCCTCCAAAAATAACTGATAGAGCCGTAACCATTAAGAACCCTACGAATTCCGGCCTGTTTAAAGAGCCACACTCAGTAAAACTCCGTGACAGTCCCTGAATCCGTATAGAAAACCTTGAGTTCCCCAAAATCCCCTTTTTCGAGAAACTCCTTCCCCTTCTCCTTCCCCAGACAGAAAAGAGTCGTGCTCAGAGCATCTCCGTCAGCCGAATACCCTGAAACCACCGTAACCGAATCCATATCACTCTCCACCGGATATCCGGTGGCGGTGTCAAGAATATGATGGTAGAGCCTGTCTTCGTAATAGAAATATCTTTCGTAATTTCCGCTCGTTACCACCGAAAGATCCGAAAGCTTCAGGCTTTTAAGCATTTCTCCGTCTGAAAAGGGTTTTTCGATACCTACATTAAAATCATTCCCGTCGGGCTTCGAACCGATAAGTACCACATTTCCCCCAAGATTTATTATTGCCGATGTGACTCCCCTGTCAAGCAGGAATTTCTTTATCCTGTCAGCGATATAGCCCTTGGCTATGCCTCCCGGATCTAACTCTGACTTAGGATCTGAAAGGGTCACCGTACATTCTTCCTCATTTAAGCTGATATTCCTGTAGCCTACATGAGAGAGAGCCTCCCTGATCTCATTATCTTTTGGCGGCTTATTCCCACCCTTAAAATCCCAGAGCTTTGAAACCGGTCTTATTGTGATATCAAAGGCCCCGTTGCTAAGTTCGCTGTATTTAAGGGACAGCTTTATTAGCTCCATAGTTTCCGGAGAAACCTTTGTCTCCTTTCCCCCGGCCTCATTCAGCCTTGAAATATCCGAGTCCTTTATCTCTGCCGAGAATAGTCTCTCATAGCGCCTTATCTCATCAAAGGCCTCATTAAGGAGTGTCTCCTCATCCTCTTTCCCGGAACAAGCGTAGATCGCAATGGTCGCCACGGTGTCCAGAACAAAGTCCGTCTTTGAAACAGGCTTCCTGCGGTCTAAATTGGCACACCCGGAAAAAACAGACAGGATACAAAGAAGCACGCATAAAACTGCGTGCCTCTTATACTTTTTTATTATCCGCCTATATCTCAAACTCACTGCCCTACTGCTTCTTTCAGGACGGGTTTTTCTATCTTTTCTATAACCTTCTTCGGACACTTGTTTGCACAGATTCCGCAGCTTACGCACTTTTCATAATCAATATGCGCAATAAAATCTGTTACATGGATCGCATCCTTAGGACAGTTCTTTTCACAGAGACCGCAGCCTATACATCCGGCCGCACAGACCTTCATAACTGCCGGTCCCTTGTCCTTACTTGAGCAGGCCACCGCATACTTATTCTTCTTCGGCTTGAGCTCTATCATATGCCTCGGGCAGTTCTCGATACACTTGCCGCAGGCCTTGCACTTCTCCTCATCCACAACGGCTATTCCGTCTATTACATGGATCGCATCAAAGGGGCAGACCCTCTCGCAGGTTCCGCCGCCGAGACATCCGAAGGAGCAGGCCTTTGGTCCGCCGCCCGGTACCATCGCAAGCATCTTGCAATCGGAAACTCCGGTATATTTATGCTGATCCTTCGCCTTAACACAGGTTCCGGCGCACTTCACGAATGCCACCTGTGGTTCTGATTCTTCAACGGTCTGACCCATGATCTCCGCGATCTTCGCTGCAACCGCGTCGCCTCCTACAGGACAGCCGTTAACCGGAGCAGCTCCCGTCACGATGGCGTGCGCCATAGCAGAACATCCCGCCTGGCCGCAGCCTCCGCAGTTTGCACCGGGAAGCACCTCGCCTACTCTGACCTCACGTTCATCCACCTCTACAAAGAAGGCTTTTCCGGCTATACTCAAGAATACTCCGACAAACAGACCGACTGCCGCCACGCAGACGGTCGCTATAACTATTCCCATATTGTTATCCCTCCTTGTTGGTTACTTTAATCCCGAAAAACCGCAGAACGCTATTGCCATAAGCGAAGCGGTGAACATTGTAAAAGGGAATCCCTGTACAGCCTTGGGAATACGGTTATACTGCATCTTCTCCCGGAGTCCGGCAAGGATTATTATGGAGATCGCAAATCCCACCGAAGTGGCTATACCGTTTACTATGCCCTGGATAACACTGTACTCATTCTGGACATTGAGCAGCACAGCACCCAGAACCGCACAGTTGGTGGTAATAAGCGGAAGGTATACTCCCAGCGCCTTATAAAGAGCCGGCATTGCCTTCTTTAAAAACATTTCCACAAACTGTACCAGAGAGGCGATTACCAGGATAAATACTATGGTATTCAGATAATCGAGCCCCAGGGGGTGCAGGATAAAATGATATATGAGTCCGCATATTATGCTGGCAAGGGTAATAACGAATATTACCGCAGCACCCATTCCTGAAGCGGTGTCAACCTTCTTTGAAACTCCGAGGAAGGGACAGATCCCGAGGAACTGGGACAGGACAACGTTATTAATGAGCATGCTCATTATGAGTATTGAAATAAGTGTTGTATTACTCATTATTTATTTGCCTCCTTTTCCGCTTCATCAGCTGCTTTCATAGCCTTCAGCCGCTCCAGTGCAGACTGCGGGGCAGTACCCTCGTCCTTATTCTCAGTCCCGGAAGACTCTGCATCAGAAGGCTCTTCTGCTTCAGAAGGCTTCTCTTCAGCAGCCTTCACGTCGGCAGGCTTCTCTTCTGCAGGCTTTGTATCGGAAGGCTTCTCTTCTGCTGGCTTTACGCCGGCAGGCTTCTCTTCAGCAGCCTTCACGTCGGCAGGCTTCTCTTCTGCTGGCTTTACGTCGGCAGGCTTCTCTTCTGCAGGCTTTGTATCGGCAGGCTTTGCATCAGCAGGCTTTGCATCAACAGGCTTTGTATCGGCAGGCTTTGCATCAACAGGCTTTGTATCAGCAGGCTTTACTTCCGCAGGCTTTGCGGCAGCGGCCTTTGCTTCCTTATCAGCCTTCATCATAGCCTCCACCTTCTGGAATTTACCTGCACAGCTCATTCTCATAGCACAGCTTGAGCACTCGGATCCTTCCTCATCCGTATGGGTAACGGGAAGACGGATACCCTTCCTTGCCTCTATGGTATTTATGATGTGGGCGCGGATGGTGATCATGATCGCAAGCACCAGAAATGCGCCGGGAGCCATAACAAAGATGGCGGGAGCGTATTCCGGAAGACTGCCTATGGGATTACCGAATATGGCACCGGAGCCGATAAGCTCACGGATGAAGCCCATCACGGTGATTGCCAGTGTAAAGCCAAGTCCCATACCAATGCCGTCAAAGAAAGAGGCAAGAGGCTTATTCTTATATGCATATGCTTCCGCACGTCCGAAGATGATACAGTTAACAACGATCAGAGGGATATAAATTCCCAATGATTTGTAGAGCTCCGGCGTATATGCCTGCATCAGCATATCAACCATTGTAACGAATGAAGCTATAATCACGATGAAGGAAGGGATTCTGATATCATCAGGTATCACATTCCTCAAAAGCGAGATGAAAAGGTTTGCAAGGGCAAGCACCACCGTGGTGGATAAGCCCATTCCTATTCCGTTCATTGCTGATGTGGTTACCGCCAGGGTAGGACACATTCCGAGGACTATAACCAGCGTCGGGTTTTCCTTTACGATTCCGTTAAAAAGCCGTTCAAGAGGCGTATTTTCCGCTAAATTCATTTGATCTCCCCACCTCCCAATACATAATCAACATAGGCAAGTCCGGCATTTACCCCTCTGGTCACGCAGCGTGATGTAAAAGTGGCGCTTGTGATCGAGTCAACATTTTCGCCCAGGGTAAATTTTGTTCCGGGTTCTTTTCCGTAGAACTGGGGAAGCCAGTCGGGATCCGACTGTGCCCTCATTCCCAGTCCGGGAGTTTCCGCTATGGATGTAATGGATATCCCGAGTATGGAGCCTCCCTCATCGACACCCATTGAAAAGGCTATATCTCCGCCGTAACCACCGTGGCTTACAACATTTATCACATAGCCGACTGCCATATCATCAGTAACAGCTTCAAGCACGGATGTGATCTCCGCATTGTAATCTCCGTCTGCTATAACTTCGGCAGCACCCTCAGGGGTAGCACCCAGATCATTGAACTCCGTTGCATCGGGGACCACTGCCTGGTAAGCTTCTTTCAAAGACTTCTCCTTCTGGGCTTGTATGGGTCCTGCCGTAATTTCATGCACGAGTCCCAGCACAAGACCGAAAACCAGTGCAAAAGCCGTCATCAGCAGGGTATTTCTGACCTCTTTACTCATGCCTTACCCCCTTTCTCAGGCTTTACATAGCCGAAGCACTTGGGCACCGTCCACCTCTCAATAAGAGGAACAAGCAGGTTTGAAATGATGATCGCATAGGAAACCCCTTCTGCACCGGATGCAAAAACTCTGAACACTCCGGTAAGGATTCCGAGGATTATTCCGAAAATTATCCTGCCCTTTGTGGTAATGGGGCTTGAAACATAGTCGGTAGCCATAAAGAAGGCACCCAGCATAAGACCGCCGCCGGCAAGCTGTCCCGTGATGTAATACGGATCCAAGCCATGTCCTCCGAAAATACACCAGAAGATCACAAAGGTCAGAATGTAGGTTCCCGGTATGGTAATATCGATTATTCCGAGAAGTATCAGGTAACAAGCTCCGATAACTACAGCCAGTACGGAAACCTCTCCTATGGTTCCCATTTCATTTCCGACTACCATTTCAAAGGTGTTGACAAGCTCTCCTGACTTTAACTGCGCAAGCCTTGTTGCACCGGTAAAGGTATCGTATGAAAAATCCGTCATATATTTCGCGAAGGAGATCACGAGGAAGCACCTTGCACCGAGAGCCGGATTCATAAAGTTCTGTCCGAGTCCGCCAAAAAGCTGCTTAACGAGAACTATGGCCACAAGAGAACCTATGACGCAGATCCATAAGGGGATCCTCGGAGGCATATTAAGTGCCAGGAGAAGACCCGTAAGAGCGGCAGAGCCGTCACTTACCGTGATGGGAAGATGCATAAGCTTCTCATAAAGCCATTCAAAGAACATTGCAGAGACAACCGTAACCAGAATGACTGCGATGGTATAGGCTCCGAAGTGCCAGATACCGAAAAGCGTCGCAGGCATAAGGGCGATTATCACATGCATCATTATTTTCTGGGTAGTGCAGTTATCCCTGATATGGGGATTGGAGGTAACACTCATCAGTCTTTTTTCTTCCATTATGCCTCACCCCCCTTCTTTTCCTCATTCTTTTTTGCTTCTTCCTCAGCCTTTGCCTTTGTTGCAGCCGCAAGAGCCCTGTCGCGTCCGATGGACAGCTTCTTCATAGACTTTATGCTCTGTGCGAGCTGGCGCTTTGCGGGACATACGTAGGAGCAGGAGCCGCATTCGATACATTCCTTTCCGGAAAGACCATTGAATGCATCATAATCTTCATGCTCAGCGTATGTGGCAAGCTGGCTCGGTATGAGCTTTTCGGGACAGGCCTCGACACAGCGCCCGCAGTTAATGCAGGGGGTTTCGACAGCCTGAGCGGCTTCATCAACCTTCATGCAAAGAAGAGCCGAGCTGGTCTTCGTTACCGGAACGTCCAGATCGAATAATGAGAATCCCATCATAGGACCTCCGGAAATAATGCAGCCGGGCTCAGTTACAAAGCCCCCGGCCTCTTCTATGAGCTCCTTATAGTTGGTGCCGCAGCGTACCTTGAAGTTTCTGGGATCCTTTACGGCATCTCCCGTAACCGTGACTATCCTGTACATCAGGGGGATGTTCTTCGTAACAGCCTCGTTTATGGCCACAAGTGTATCGCAGTTGTCAACGATACATCCGGCATCCGCGGGAAGCATCTTCGAGTTTATCGCTCTGCCGGTGCAGGCGTATATTATATGTCTCTCAGAACCCTGGGGATACTTTGTCTTCAGCGCATAAACCTCGATACGCGGCTCGTCCTTCGTAAGCTTCGTTAGAAGCTCGATCGCATCGGGCTTATTGTCCTCTATGGCAATTATGCCCTTGGCATTATCAAAGAGCTTCAGAACGCACTTCATTCCTCCGATAACGAGCTCGGGATTCTCGATCATACGCCTGTAGTCGGACGTGAGATAAGGCTCACACTCCGCGCAGTTGGCTATTACATAATCGATCTTTGCCGGATCCTTCGGGGAAAGCTTCACGTGGGTAGGGAATCCGGCTCCGCCCATTCCGACGATACCCGCATTCTTTACCGCGGCAACTATCTCCTCCTTGCTGATCTTATCCAGAGGTTTGGCCTCGGGATATTCTACTTCCTCGTACAGTCCGTCATTCTCGACAATAACAGACATAACCATATCTCCGACGGGAACCCTGTGTTTCTCGATAGCCTTTACCGTACCGCTTACGGTAGCGTAAATATTGGCAGAGACAAAACCTCCCGCCTCTGCGATGAGCTGACCCGTCTTTACCCTGTCCCCCACCTGGACAACAGGCTTGGCCGGTGCTCCGATATGCTGGGAAACGGGATAAACAAGATCTCCTTTCGGAAGCACATCTTTAATTGGTTTTTCCTTTGAAATGTCTTTATTATCCCGTGCTCCGGGATGAATGCCGCCATCAAAGGTAAACCTGGGTCTGAACTGTGACATCCTCATCCTTCCTTCCTTATAGATTTTTGTTATCAGTACTCTCCTGATGACATCATAAACATACTAGGATATAATAGCAAATATGAAAAAAATTGACAATGATTTAGGCACCATTTCCAACGATTACATTTACAAAAAAACATCCGGCGGCAAAGGGGTTTTCATTGACATAGAGACAACCGGCTTAAGCAGGGAGAAATGCAGTATTTATCTTATAGGTGTCCTTTATCCCGGGGAAAATGCAGATAGCGGGCGTTTCACCCTGTCTCTTCTTTTCGC
>CADCQV010000023.1 GCA_902803625.1 uncultured Lachnospiraceae bacterium | reverse complement strand
GCGGGTGCTATAGATATCTCTGCGGCTATCAGGAATCCATTATGGAATTAGAAACATAGAATTGATTATCGTGCTGAATTGATTATCCTCCATGTCCATGCAGAGTGTGATGAACATGCAGCAGTTTATCGTGGGGATAATGACCAGCCTTATAACGAGGAAGGACGGCTTTACCGGCATTCATTCCATGAGGGTTGGACGGCTTATGCAGATACTGATGCAGGAAATGCTAGTTCAGAAGATATTCTTTCTCGAGCCCGAGGACCAGAATATCATCATCCTCGGTTCGCAGCTGTTTGACATGGGAAAGATAGGAGTGCCGGACGAGGTGCTTTCCAAAGTCGGGAAATACACCGACGAGGAATTCACGGTCATGAAGAACCATACCCTTTTTGCGGCGGAAGCGATACAGAATTTCTCCTATCTCCTTCCCAACAACAATTTTGTCATGTACACGTATCATATGTGCCGTAGCCATCACGAGCGCTGGGACGGAAGGGGTTATCCGGACGGACTCGCCGGGGAGAATATTCCTATCCTTGCCCGTATGGTGGGACTCTGTGATGTATATGACGCACTCGTTTCCGAAAGACCCTATAAGAAGCCCATGAGCCACGGTCATGCCTGCGATATCATTCAGGAGGGAAGGGGAACGCAGTTCGATCCGATGCTGGTCGATATATTTAACAGGGTTCACATGCAGTTCCAGATGGCTTCAAAGAATTAGGAGTTACAGCCCGTGAGATCTATACAGACAAAGATAATCTTAATGATCTCGGGTCTTATGTTGGTTATGGTGGCAGCCTTTCTATTGATTTCCACCATAAGGACCAACGCTATTCTTAATGACGATTCTGACAGGATACTGCTGTCAGCGGCAGACTATTATGTGAATGATATAGACGATTATTTCAGGTCTACCGAACAGTCAGTGGTTTCCATGTATAATTATGCCGTTAAAAGGACGGAGATCCATCCTGATTTTCTTAATGACAAGGGAGAAAAAAGCCGCTATACCACCGAAATCTCCGGTCTTGCAAAGAGCATAGCCGAGAATACCAGAGGGGCCATGGCGGTATATCTGCGCTATAATCCCGATGATTTCGGCCCTACCAGCGGTTTCTGGTATACCATACGCCTAAAGGACAATACCTGGGTCACATCGATCCTCACCGATATGAGCTTATATGATAAGGACGATCTGGAGCATGTGGGCTGGTACTATGTTCCCGTGAAAAAGGGTTCGCCAATCTGGATGGATCCTTACCACAACGCAAATATGGATGTGGATATGATATCCTATATCATCCCTTATTTTTATAACGGATACACCGTAGGGATACTTGGCATGGATATCAGCCTGGATCTATTAAAGGAATCGGTATCAAAGGTGTCGGTTTACGAGAGCGGACGGGCTTTCCTCGTGGACAAAAAAGGCAACCTTATCTACCATGAGGATTATCCGGATGGAATGTCCAGGGATAAACTCAGTGAAAGGGAAAAGAATTATTACGGGGATATACTGCAGACCAGGGAGGATACGGTCAATATCTGCACCGATCTTCACGGGGTAAAGCAGAAGCTTATCTTAAAGGAGCTCAGAAACGGTATGATCCTCGGGGTATACGCTCCATTAAACGAGATACGCCAGCCGCAGCACACCCTGCAGCAACAGCAGCTTCTTGTTGCGGTCATAATCCTTTTTTCTGCGATCCTAAGCTGTCTCATTCTTGTCAGAACCATCATAGCTCCGTTAAAGAAGATGACAGCCGTTGCTGAGCACTATGCCGAAGGGGATTTCAGTGAGGAAATGAGTGCCGGGAGAAAAGACGAGGTGGGGGTTCTGTCCCGCAGCCTCCAGACCATGTCCCATTCCCTTAAGGAGCAGATAGAGAAGACCGGTGCCGCCAGCAGGTCAAAGAGTGCTTTCCTGGCCGGTATGTCCCATGAGCTGAAGACTCCGATCAATTCCATTCTGAGCATGAATGATCTGATATACAGTGAAACGGAGGATGAATTTATCCGTGAGCACTGCCGTGATATCCGTGCGGCGGGGACAACACTGTTATCAATGATAAACAGCATACTTGATTTCTCCAGACTGGAAGACGGAAGGATGGAGATCAACCCCAAGAACTATGAACTGGCGGTCATGATCCAGTATCTTGTGAATTCCGTATCGGAAAGGGCAAAGGAGAAGGGGATCAGGCTTTATACGGATATTGACGGAAGCCTGCCGTCAGTATTGAACGGCGATGATGTAAGGATAACCCAGATCATCATGAATCTTCTGACAAACGCGGTAAAATACACGAAAAAGGGCAGTATTACCCTTTCAATGACAAATGCCGGGATCACAGGGAAAAACGTCAGTCTGGCAGTAAAGGTCAAGGATACGGGCACGGGGATCAAAAAAGAGGATATGGACAGGATCTTCGACTCATTTACCAGAGTCGGTGAAGAGGACAACAGCGGCAATGAGGGAACATGGATCGGCCTGTCCATAGCTTCAAGGCTTCTTTCCATGATGAACAGCAGGCTGAACGTATACAGTGAGTACGGTGAAGGGTCTGAATTTTCTTTCGTGATCCGTCAGGGGATGGTTGACAAAACACCTGTTGGAGATTTTTCAAAGCGGAGCTCCTTTTCCTCAACAAATACCTCATCAAAAAACTGAAGCCGCTCTTCCATGAACTGGTGGACCTCTCCGGCAGCATTTTTAATGTCCTCTGTGTTCCCGTGCCAGCGGAGCGGTGACATTTCATCGGAAGAGGGGATGTCTGACAGCTCCTCTAGGATGTCCTCGTCAAGTATTTTCCGTATCACGGGTCTTAAGACATTGATATACTCAGTCCGGACAAGCTCCCTGTAGTTTTCATTTTTATTGTAAAGATCATAATAGAGCCTTGTCGCCGAAGGATGGGCGGTCAGGAATGTTAAATGACGTGGGTCGTCTATTTCACTGTTCATCGCGTTTCCTAGGCATTTATCATAGTCCCAGACGGGACCTGCGTACACATGGGGGTCTTTTTTATCAGAGTCCTTATAAAAGTATGAGCTGGTGGCACCAGAAGCTTCATTTGCCACGAATTCCTCAAGAAGGTATTTGTCCGCGAAGCTTTTTAGATCCGCAAGTTCCGAGATATCTTCGCCGTTTGCGGCCCTGTCCGATATTTCCTGCATAACCCCCGCTATATAATTGACTTCCTCGATCGATGCGTACTTCGGAGACCTCACACAGTATTTCTCTCCGTTATTCAGCCTGAAACGGCTTAAAAAGCGGGTATATCTGTCAATATAGTTTTTCTCTATGATATATCCTCCCGTTATGTCATCGGGATTGGTTATCCTGAAGCCGTGGCGTTCGCCGGGACCGCCGGCATTTTCAGAAACCGCCGTATAATTTTTAGGCAGCTTCAGGTTTGCCTTTCTGTTCTTCCTCTGAAGATCGGTGATATCAAGCTTGTCTTCGGCGGCTTCGATCTTTTCCGCCAGAAGGTAGAGACCGCGGTATTCCCCGTTGATATAGAGGTCAACGTATCTTACGGCGGGAACAAACCTCATGTTCATTTCTTCCGCGATATACCTTACCAGGACGTCACGTACAGCCGAGCGGTCGGCATATCCCGCGAGAAGGGCCCATTTTTTGGATACACCCATTCCGAGAAGTGGGGCTTTTTTTTCGAGTTTAAGGGCGTAGGGCTTTTTTTCATAATTCCAGGAGGTATTTCCCCGGCCCTTTATGATCTCGAGCCTTCCGGAATAATCCGTTTCTCCGTTCTCATTTTTAAGGAGGATCTCTCCGGTTTCCCGGTGCTTTTTACTGCTTTCTATGTATTCAAGACCTCTCGGGTCGGTTTTGACAAATAGGGACGCGATATCCTCCGACTGAAGATACATGAATTTCCCTTTGGTAAGGGTATTCCCGTGGCGGTCGATAAATTTAAGATAATATGTTTCAAACGGGTTCAGGCCGGAAAAGCTGTCGTAATCATCAAAGCTTATGCTGTAACCGTTTATATCCTCAAACTCTATGTGGTCGCAGCCCTCAAAGGTTATGCGGAGTTTTTTCTTATCCTTCATGGAGGGAAGAAAAGCATACCAGGTATCGGAGTCATGATTAAGATCGTAGTAGAGGCCGGTCTCCGCTATGCCGTGTCCCGAAATATCGACTATTTTTACAGCGGAAAAAAGGCCGTCCCTGATCTCTTTGGACTCGTAAAAGTAGATCGATCCCAAAAGGATAAGGAAAAAAAGGACCAGTAACAGTGTGGTTTTGATACGCGTGGAACGTATCATGACGGAACTCCCCCCTTCAAAAGAGTATGGTTACATTATAGTCATTTTGAAGGACTTTTCAAACAAGACAAAAGGACCGTCCCGTATATATAATCATAGAGCCAAATAACGTTTCCTGTGATATAATTATAATGCAACGGAAGGAATTATAAAAATTACTATTATAGGCTTGACACGTATTTTAATATGTATTTTGAGACTATCTTCAGACAGGTAAGGTATGCATTAATATACAGGCCAATAACGGCATTCATCGGAACTCTTGAGTAAGAGCATGAGGGTATTGGTGGATGCCGTTTTGTTGTGTAAAAAACATAAGGAGGATACATACTATATGAAAAAGCTGGTTTCTTTGATCTTAGTGATGGCTATGATCCTGAGTATGACAGCTTGTAGCAGCTCCAGAGCAGGAGCGGGCGCAGCTACTGAGGTTCCCCCGGCGGGAGAAAAAGCCACAGAAAATGCGGAAACAAAGGAGGCAGTTGCGCCGGAATCTGCAGAACCAGCCGAAACCGGAAATACTGCAAGTGATCCGGCTCATAAGATCACCGTCAAGACATTCCCGTTATACTTTGATGATAAAAAGATGAACGAGGAGCAGACTCTATATTTTCTGGATGGGGTAGCGGATCTCCCTTATATCGAGGCAAACGACTGGCTGACACTGCTTCGGTTAATATATGAAAAACCGGGTTTTCCTGTTGATTTTAAAATGTCAGCGGATGGTTCTGTTGTGACCTATACAAGACCCAGTGACCGCTATGATGTGGATCTGCCAATGACGATGGATTTTGATAAGGATGTCATCAGTTTTCAGGACTATAATCTGTTTGTCATGAAGCCCGGCCAGTCCACGGTACTTGATCTGATCGGTATGAATACCTACGATGAATCGGGGAATCCCATTCTTTTGAAAAAGGTGGATACAGGCGTCTTTGAACGTCTGGGTGATGCGTTGGAGATCAACCTCGGTGATTACGGGATAGATCTCATACAGCAGGACGGGAAGTATCTGATCCCGCTTCAGACTGTTGCAGATCTTATCGCAAGTCCTGTATGGCTGGAAAGCATTTACTTTAACGGTCAATGCGTGATCGTAACCGAGAATGCAACAGATCTCCCCGATATATACTATGCAGCTCCTACCGGAGAGCGAAGTGAGGCTTTGGCGGAATTCGGGTACAATGAGCTTTGTCTGCTGCTCGATACTGTATATGGTCTTAAGGATGATCATCACATAGAAAGCTTTGATCAGTTTTTTAAGGAGGTCGGCTTTAAGGATGCCTTAAAGGGAAACAGTGCAGAGGATGCCGATAAAGCGATCTACCGCCTGATAACAGACTATATGGACGATATTCATTCACTTTGGCGGGGGTTCTCCTATCTTACCGGACCGATCGATTATACTGCCACCAGCCCGTCACGAGAGAGGCTTGGTAAGACTAAAAAAAGGATGGAGGAGACCAGAGCTAAATACTATTCCGATGGAATTCCCGGTTATGAGGAAGTTGGGAATACGGCTTATATTACTTTTGATGATTTTGCGCTTACTATGGCTAAAGCTGAGGATTTTTATAAAGTAGAGGATCCTATGGATTTTCCTGATAATGATACCATTGGACTTATAATAAAGGCTCATTCGCAGATTACCCGCGAGGGCAGTCCCATTGAGAATGTAGTCATTGACTTAAGTGATAACACAGGCGGTGTTTCGGATACGGCTGCATTTACCATGGCATGGTTCCTAGGGGAAGCGTCAATTGGAATGCGCGATACCATGACCGGCGCCACCTGTTCCTCTGTATATCGCTGTGATGCGAACCGCGACGGCCAGTTTGATGAGAAGGATACGGTTTCGGACAAAAATCTGTACTGCCTGATCTCGCCGGTAAGCTTCTCCTGCGGAAATCTGGTACCCTGCATGTTCAAGGAATCGGGCGTGGTAACACTGCTTGGAAGACCATCCGCCGGCGGTGCCTGCATAGTTGAGCCTGCATCCTCTGCCTGGGGGACCGCATTCCGTCTTTCCGGTACCCATCAGCTGTCCTTCATGAAGAACGGTTCGTTCTATGATATCGACAGGGGCGCGGAGCCGGACTTCGTACTGACCAATCCG
>CADCQV010000022.1 GCA_902803625.1 uncultured Lachnospiraceae bacterium | reverse complement strand
GGGTATCTCGTGGTAATAGCTGATGCGGAAATCCCCCCTTGTCTCCTCTAAATAGACCATAGGCTCGTTATCGGAAGCGGTAACTACCTTCCCTGCGGATGTATTTCCGCCGCTTCCGCCATAGGTGCCTTCATAACCGGTTGCCGAAGCTGTTATCGCTTTGATCTCCACCGGTTCGCTGGCGTAGTCCGTAAGCTTGATCTCATTTCCTGTATGAGCCTGCTCCGCAAGGATATAGACATGGTAATCACTTCCCCAGATTTTTCCGGCATATTCATCCGGGAGGGTAAATGTTCCTGTGCCTGATGTGCTCCATGAATTTACCGCAAGCTTTTTGTATGTATATCCGCTCGTTACTGCGGTTCCCGCAGAGTACTGACTGTCCGTAATGAGCACCGATACTCTGTTGGCATTGCCCGCATTTGTTCCGGTTATGGTATAAGGTACGGTTATTGTAGTACCATCCCTTGTTATGGTTCCCGGTGTGATGTTCATCTTGTTGTCTGCGATTGTAAGCTTATACTCCGCTCCTGCATTCCCGGCATTTCCAGAGATTAAAGATGAGAAGATGACAGGTCCCAGATTAATATTAAAAGCGGGACTCACACCGAAGCTGATACCCACGTTGGTGCTGAAGATATGTCCCGCGGGGCTCACGTAGCCGGCGTCATTTGCACTGAGGAAATAGGGCGACCGCAGCCACCACCAAGTATTCGTTCCGGACTTCTTTCTATTAACATCAGATGTAGCAGTGTTAGCATATCCGTATGATGGTCTCGTTGCTTCCACAGCATCAAGAAGGAAGATACGCTCACCTCCTAAAGCTGCATATCCAAGTGTTCCACTCCAGCCATTTCCGTCTCCGGATGCGGGCGAAATCTTTGTACTGCTTGCAATGGCTGCATTTTCCTGCGGGGTGAAGACACTCTCACAGAAACCATCTCCATGAAGCCATCGTATTATCGCGCTATCACTCCATTTATTGCTTTTATCATAGTATTCGTCACCGAATTGCATATTTACGATTGTGCTGTCACAGTCAAGGAGCATGGTTCTTCCTTCAAAATCAGTTGTGGAAGTGGTAAGAACCCTGTATTTGACCTGTTTGCCTTTATAAGTGCCGTAATACACATAGCTCCATCCGCCCCCATTTTCTTCATCGGGGTTACCTATCGCTCCGGTGCACAGTCCCGTTATGGTCTTGTCACTGTCTGCATAAGCAGTCAGTACAAAATCCGTTCCCGGGATCTGGCTCATGGCAATAACAGCAGCCATAAGAAAGGCCGTTATACCTTTTATAATCACCTTCCATTTTTTCATCTTACGTCCCATTTTCTTTTCCTCCCTGTTATCTTATCTGATTTCCCTAAGTCTGCTCTGTCTTAGGCGCATGGGTCCTTTCCCGAACTGCCTAAGCCCTCGCCGGTTCTTCTGTATTTCTGTGTGATGAGCGTAACTATGATCCCCAATGCAAATGAAAGCAGTGCTGTAATAACATATCCGCCCGCTTCCGGTCCGAGGATCGTCGCCCCCAGTACTGAACTGCTTTCTCCCACCGTTCCGCTCACTCCCGGAGCAAACATCAAAACCATCATGAGCAAAGCGCCCATTCCCGCGGCAAGAAGCGACAGCCTACGGATCTGCTTTTTCTCCCTATATAATGAACTTTTCCGACGGATCTCAGACATCTGTTCTTCAATACTTCTCATATCCACCGCCTCCTTCGGTTCTATATTACCCATTCACTATATATAATGCAGATTTTTTCGATTTTTCTCACCTTTTCTCAAAAAAATTTAAAAAAAATTTTAAGGCAAGAAAAAACCACCCCGCAAGGAGTGGTCAAGCTGCTGTATTTATCATGCTTTACAAATGTTTACATGTCATTTTGCCTGAAGTTTCCTGTATGCCAGAAACACAAGGATCGCGGTAACAATGGGCAGGCAGAAGCCTATCGCGGAGCTTATGCCGTTCCCCGATGCCAGAAGGTTATAGATGCCGTGAAAGAGCATACTTACGGAAAGCGCTCCAAGTATGGCCGAAACGCCGGAAACCTTATACCGCCTTGTCAGCACAAGCCCAAGGGCAAGCGCAGCGATGCTCACTATGTGCATCACGCCTACCGCAAGACCACGTATTAGCAGGAATCCCAGGCTCTCCGTGCCGGATGTAATCATGGAGCAGACGTTCTCAAAGGATGCAAAACCTGCCCCCACACCGACAGCAGCAGTAAACAGCCTGTCATTATCAGGCCCGAACATAAGGAAATAGAATAAGAGCGGCAGGAATTTCATCGCTTCCTCCACTACAGGCGATATGAAAATCGCGGTATCCTCAGTTCCATAGCCTGCGGCAACATCTATGAAGCCGCTGACGTATGCTCCCAGGAGACATGCCGCCATACCAATCAGGAAAAATATAACAAGCCTGCGCGCATTATCCCGTACCAGAAAAGCCGTGAGCAGCAAAGGCAATGCCATACATATCAGGATATTCTCCGAAAAGATCATACAGCCTTCACCGCCTTCCGAACAGATAAAAACCATAATATAAGTCCCGGTGTTTCCAATGTCAGGAACAGATTATACCAGTTTCCGCCGCTCATGTATTTAGCCGTTGTTATCCATATGACAAGAGCAAAGGAAAGGAACATCTGTACATGCGCAAGCTTTTCCTTATATGAGCGGATGAATAAACACGCGAAGAAGACAGCACCTGCTATCAAAAGGATATATGCGAACAGATCCGGTATATTCTTAATGTCCTCTGATACTATGAAGGTAAGGGACTGACAGACGATAAGCGCGGTACACAGTACACCTAGCACGATCCATTTCGTTCCTGTAAGAGCCTGCTCGGATCTAAGAGATCGGACTATGCTGCAGTTCAGCCACGCAAACACTACACCCACGATGATATCCTCTACGATCTCTCCCGACCACAATATCCACAGTACGGCATTTGAAACCGCAAACAGACAGGTTCCGGTAAGGAAGCCCATCGGAAGGCGGGTAGGGCGCCGGATGGCCGAATTGACCATAGCGGCAATCACCAAAAACATCGCCGTTTCTCCTATTTCATTGGCGGCAAAGGGCATCCTTGACTCCGGTCTCATCAGGTCATATATGAGCCAGTACAGGTCGGTAAGAAGCCATAAGCCGAAGCTAAAGGATAAAAACACTGCCGTGAGGTTTCTTGCGCTTTCGCCGACAAGCCTTACTGTCAATCCCAGCAGTACAGCCAATACCGCGATCTGTATGGATACGGATATCTGGGAAATCTGCATTACCGTCATATGTCCTGTTCCTTTTCCTTATACTTTTTATAATGCTGACAAAGAAGCGTAACTACTATCCCAAGGGCAAAGAACAGGATAGCGATCAGCACATATCCCACTGTCGGAACCGCAAGTATCATGCTCCCATACTGCTTTACGGGAGTCTGGCCCGCCATCCGGTCAAGTGCCGGTATGTTACAGGCAACGATCACTACGAACATAATGCAGATCAGACTGCCTGCGATCTCACCGATGATCTTTTTTCGCAGTCTTTTTATATCCGCATAGATTTCCCTGCGCCTGTTTACTTCACTGACCTGTTCCTTAATATTGCGCATCGTCTATCCCCATCCCTTCCAGAGTCTTTTTCAGTGCCTTCTTGCCCCGGTCTATGAGATTATAGATCTGTCTGAGCCTTAATCCCATGGCCTGTGCGATCTCTTCATGTGTAAGCCCCTCGATATATAAAAGCATCAGCACCCTGCGGTAATCTGCCTTGAGGCCTGATAATGCTTTATAGAGCATTTTATTTTGTTCATCCTTAAGCAGCACGGATTCCGGAGTGTTCGCATCTGCTGCCGTCTCTTCTTCAAGAGGTACAGCTTCCATCTTATGCTTTCGGATATGCATCAGGGCATTGTTTCTTGCAATCGCATACATCCAGCTCTTGAAGCTTCCGTTGCGTCTGTTCTCAAAGTCAGGCTTATCGACCGCAAGCTTCGCGAAGGTATCCATCAAAAGCTCTTCGGCATCTTCCTCATTCCTTACATAGCTTAAGAGAAAGAGATAAAGGCCATCCCTGTAGGCAGAAAGCAGAGCCTCCAGATCCCTGTCGTCATATTCGGTTATATATCGCAGGTATACCTCTTCTGCGTCAGGAAGGTCGTTCATACGTATGCCTCTTTTCTCAAAACCGAGTATAATCTGGTTGTATTATAGTATAACATTCCTTTCGCCGCGCCTGCCATAAAAAAGGCAGGCGCGCTATTCTTTTTTCGCCTTGCCATTGTGTTCTTATTCCTCGACACGGGACTCCGGGTATCGGAGCTCGCTTCCCTGAACGTAAAGGACATAGTAATCCACGAAGACCTGAGAAACACTGAAAACAACGAGTATTACGTCGAAGTCCTAAGAAAAGGGAAGAAAAAGGACAAAAAGAAAACCAGAAATGGACAATTTTCCATCATTAATGTTATTATGGGCTTTATGGCTACACTATTTACTATCCTTATCATAATAAGTGTGATTATGATAATAGTAAGGATAATAACTATATTGGCAGGTCTTCTTAAACCGATTTATTATTAATAAAACATAATAAATTAAAAACCATATTCGGAAGGAGAAAAAACATTATGACAAGAAGGAAGCTCCATATATTTTGCAATATAGTCTTCTTAATAATAGGAATTTCAAGTTCTGCATTTGCTTCTGAAATTTCCCCTGAACGAAGGGAACGTGTAATTGAAAATTCATATAACGATAACCTTAAGACTGAGCAAAATAAGCCAGGGCTTATTGAACTTGATATAGCAGAAGATACTTTGCAGCTTGGGGGAATACCCCGGGAAAAAAGTGATGATAGTATTTTTAAATCAAAGGATCCTGAAGATAAGAAAAAAATAAAAGAGGTTTATGGACTTCTTGAGACTGCGGTATCAGACAAGAAAACGGATATAGAACTTAAAGAATTCGGGCTGTCCACAGACGATGCAGCGGAAATGGTTTCATCGTTCCTAAATGATAATCCGGATTACTTCTATGTAGAAGGTGCACAGGCCAAAGTTTCGGGTCAAAATGTTACTTCTTTGGTTGTTCAATATTCACCACTATTGGGAAGCGATTCGCAGGAAGAAGAATATGAAGAAAAGATTGCGGAAATACTAAGCGGAATAAATCCTGATTGGCCGGATTCTGAAAAACTGCTGTATCTTCATGATTATTTGGTGACACACTGCCAGTATGATCTAGGATATTTTACTGATAGCATAGATGATCGTTCTTATTCGGCGTATGGTGCTGTTGTTTTAGGACAGGCTGTATGTCAGGGTTATTCGGAGGCATATTGTGATCTGGCAAACAGGGCTGGAATTGATACGGTAATAGTTTCCAGTGAAACGATGAATCATGCTTGGAATCTGGTTGAAGTAAATGGAGAGCATTATTATGTTGACTGTACTTGGGACGATCCAATAACGGCCTCTGCACATATGTTTGAGCAGCATTGTGAACATGATGATTTTCTGAAAAGCGAAACCGGTCTGAGATATGCAAGTACGGGGCGTATCGGAGACGATTGGGTCACAAGGAATGATTATGAAAACTCTATTTGCGGCTTGTATGAGGATACTTCTTTTGATAATGCCTGCTGGGGATCTTCTGGTAGTTCGCCGGTTGTCTGTCTGGATTATGGTATTCTATATCTTGACAGTACTGAATGGGAAATCCATAAAACTGATGCCTCCGGACAGGAATCGCAGAAGATTGTAAGCTTAAGCGATACAAAAGAGTGGCCGGTATTTGGATCAAATAACAGCTTCTATGGTTCCGCAATGGGTGCAACCCTTACGAAGTGTGGAAATAGTGTGTTCGTAAATGATTATAATACGGTTTACATATTAAACGATAATAACACGTTGGAAGGTATTTACACCCTACGGGATAATGAGTTGGCAAAAGGATATATTTTTGGAATAACAGAAGACGGTGTTTCAATCAAGTATTTCCTTGCAACAAATTATTTTGATACAGATCTGATCGGTTCCTATCTTTGTGACACATCCGGAAGGGTAAGCAAGGTTATTCTCAATAAGTCATCTTTGAGATTAAATGGATTGGAAGATATGGGGGAAAGTATTACTGCTACTATTCTCGCCGGTGAAGGTGACATAGGCTGGAGTAGTTCCGACACTTCTGTTATTACTGTTGATGAAGGGAATATCACGCCTGTTAATTATGGTAAAGCATATATTACTGCTGATCTTAATGGTTGTAAAGCCAGTTGTCTTGTATATGTTGATTCGATTTGGCAGGAAATGTTTGAGTATATTACATATGAAAATAAAATTCAGCTACAAAAGTATATTGGTACTAAATCAGAGGTTGAAGTTCCTTCTTTTGCTTATGTTGACGGTGCCAGATATGAAGTTGAATGGCAGGTCGAATATGGTGAGGGAAGAGATATTATAAAAAAGATAAAATTCAGTCCAGGGGTTACTGTTTTAAGACTGGCAGGACTACAGAATCTTGAATCAGTAGTAATGGATGGCGTGAATTATAATTTAAGCAGTTCATATTTATTTGTAAATTGTAAATCATTAAAGGAAGTGGATCTAAGTAAATCGAATTCAGGGGGTTATAATGATTTTAGCAGTATGTTTGACAGCTGTGCATCCCTAAAACGGGCAAATCTGAGAGAATTTGGCGGAGATAATATTAGAAGTATGCAACGTATGTTCTATTATTGCACATCACTGGAGAATGTTGATTTAGGCGATATAAACACAGCTAATGTGACCGATTTTTCATATATGTTTTTTAACTGTGTATCATTAAAGAGCCTGGATTTGAGTTCATTTGATGCAGGCAATGCTACTGATATGACTTATATTTTCAGCGGTTGCAGCTCTCTTGAGGAAATAAAAACACCGGTAAATCTTCCAAAAGGTATAGAGGCTTATCTCCCGGGCACATTTATTGATTCGAAGGGAAATAGATATACGACGCTTCCTACTGAGCTTTCAGAAAGTATTGATCTAAAGAGGGTTGATAGTGAGGATGCTGATAACATAGATGATTCCCGTGATGATAATCAATCAAAAGAAGAACAGTCAAACGAACAGCCAAACCAGGACAATAATGATGAGAAAAAGTCATCAAATGATTCCGACAGTGAAGGCAGAGATATAAAAGACAGTGTGGGTTCACAAACAGATCTCATCGATCCCACATTAGAAGTTCGTACTGTGGGAAGTGGGGGATATGAGGCAGAGATAAGCTTTAAGAATGAGGTTCATTACTCACGCAATAAACGATCTATAGCAAGTGCCTGCAATGTTTCAGTTAAGCTTACAGAAGGAAACGGAATAACTTTGAAATCTGTAAAAGCTAAAAAACCGAAGAAAGGGGCGACATCAACCAGAATAACCATAAAGCTTAAGGGCAGCTCTAAGGAATCAAAACGCGCAGTAAAATCTATGAACAGATCGCTCAAGAATATCAGTATTAAGTTGGTGAACTGATACGTTCATTTCAAAGGTTACGTATCACTAGTGTAGCGTTTCAATGACTTCTTTAGCCATTTTGCTATATTTTATGGCATCCAAGGCACCATTTTGATAATAGCGGTGGATGCCTGTATTGTTTAGCTGGCAGTTTACTCTATTACCAGCCGCACATTGAAAAGTTCATACAACAAGTAATCCACATAAGAGTGGGCGTGTGCTTTATGATGCTGACTGTTTTGCCAATCGGCGACTGTCTCTTTCCTCGCGGAACTTGGATATATCAGGGTATAGCCGCCTAAGCTTTATTCTTGCATCAGCAGTTGTAAACTGCCAGTTTATCGGAGATGGATTTTTATTGTATGCATCATTCCATTCCTTTAGTTCGCTGCGCAGTATATCTATGTTTTCGATTCGACGGTCAAGGCATTCCCTTGTAATTATATTTATACCGATTTCCGCTATATCAAGCCAGCTGCCGTATTTAGTGCAATTAATTTTAAGTAAAAAAGTCATTGAAACGCTACACTAGATGTAGTTTCAGAAATCCTTTGTCGTAATAGGATACAAAGTACTCGACCGGTTCTCGGGGAAGAACTCCTTCATCTCGGAGTAAAGCTGGCCGGCGAGGGTTTTTTTGTGGGAAATGATCAATGTCGGCTTGTTTAATGCCGCTATGACATTCATGAACAGGAAATAGGACTTTCAAAGTTTTTACTCAACTTCCCAGCCGTCTATACTGCGCTCCTTTGAATTGAAATTAACACCGATCTTAAGCAGTGTGCGTTTATCGGCAACATAGGGCTTTGCATAGCCCTGATCCTCGATCTGTGCCAAAGCCTCCGCAGCGCTTTTATCCCTCTTGAATTCAAAGATATAGATATGATCATCTGT
>CADCQV010000021.1 GCA_902803625.1 uncultured Lachnospiraceae bacterium | reverse complement strand
TGAGGACAGGGATGTAACCGCAGAGGACATATATTCCCTGGAGGTTCTGGGTGCACAGCAGGCCTATGCTGATTTTGTAAAGAATAATGATCTCCGTATCCACTTTTACTGCGTAGGATATACTGTTGAACGCTATTTTCTCAATCAGTATCCAATGAGTAACCTTGAAAGCCACAAGGGTCACAATATCGGAGCGGATATGATAGCGACCTTCCTTCCCGATGAGGTTGTGGACGGACTGTATAAAGCAGTGGAGGCTGCGGGTCTTCATGTCGCAAATCTTACGCTGGAGCCCATAGCCGCAATGGAGGTTGCCATACCGAAGTCCTACAGGATGCTTAATATCGCTCTCGTCGACGTGGGCGCGGGAACCAGTGATATCTGCATTACCAGAGATGAAGCGATAATAGCATACGGAATGATCCCAAGCGCCGGAGACGAGATCACCGAGTGTATCGCAAAATCTCTTCTTACCGACTTTAATGAGGCTGAGGAGATAAAGAAGCAGATAGGAGACAAGGGCATAGTCAAGTACCATGACATCATGGGGATAGAGACCAAGGCCGATCAGGACAAGCTGGAGCTTATCGTGAAGCCTACGATAGAGATCATGACCCGTGAGATCTCCGATAAGATAAAGAAGCTTAACGGCGGCAAGCCCGTAAGTGCGGTTTTCGTTGTGGGCGGCGGCGGAAAGGTACCGCTTTTCTGCAAGCTCCTTGCCCATGAAATGGGGCTTATGGAGGAAAGAGTAGCAGTAAGGGGCGAGGAGGTCTTAAAGAGTGTGGATTTCCAGGTCAAGGATATAAATATCGATTCCCTGCTCGTGACACCTGTCGGTATCTGCCTCAATTTCTACAGCTCAAAGAATAATTTCGTCTTTGTGACCTTTAACGGTGAACAGATAAAGCTTTATGACAATTCGAACCTCCGGGTATCCGATGCCGCAATGCAGTCAGGCTTCAGCAACGCGGATCTTTTCCCGAAGCACGGCCCGGATATTTCCTTCACAGTAAACGGAAGGACGCAGCTCCGCCGCGGCGGTATCGGAGAGGCAGCTGAGATCCTTCTTAACGGCACCGCGGTTTCCCTTGGTGAAAAGATAAAGGGCGGAGACCTTATAGAGGTGACACCGTCTACTGCGGGCTCTGCCGCTGTTGTTACCATTGACAGGCTGCCGGAGTTCGGTGAAAAGATCACAGTCAATGTGAACGGAAAGCCTGTAATGCTTCCGAAGTTCGCTTCCGTAAACGGCGAGCTCCAGAGCGGCTACTATGAGATACAGGACGGCGACAAAATCGAAATGCTGAAATATTATACCGTCCAGCAGATACTTGAATTTATGGATGTGAACCTGGAGGAGGGTACTGAGATCTACGTCAACCGTGAGATCGCTTCTCCGATAACCGAGGTATATGACAATTTCAATGTTGACTGGACCTTTGCGGAGGAGGAGTTCCATGACGGAAGCCTCGCAGACCTGAAAGCGCAGAAGGCAAAGGACACGGAGGACGGCGTAAGCTCCGGAGAGGGCAGCGCTGCAGGGAGCATAGAGGAGCTGAAGAGAAAGATATCCGGTAATACCGCAGAAGACGGCCCGGTTCTTGACGATGACGGAAATCCCATACCGGAAGCCAGTACGTCAAACCCCTTCACAGCTATGGCTTCCAGAGGCTTCAACAGCTCCTCAGCGGTTGATGTCATCGGCAATCCCATACACGGTGCAAAGGTTAACGGCGGCACCATTGGCGACGGTCCGGGCATCACAAAGGACAATGTGGATGAGTCCGGAAACGGTGCTCCGAATGAGGAAGATTTTATCGTCGTAAGCTATAACGGACAGCCTCTAAAGCTCAGCGGAAAGAAAAGCTTCATATACGTCGATATTTTCAATTTCGTTGACTTTGACCTGTCGGTTCCCAAGGGGAAGACTGTTGAGACTTTATTGAACGGCCGGGCGGCTCAGTACACAGAGCCCATAAAAAGCGGAGACAGGATAGAGGTCCGCTGGAAGGGTGAATTATCATAATGGTGCTATACAGCATTGCCTCCGGAAGCTCCGGAAACTGTATCTACGTTGGACATAAGGATTCAAGGCTTCTCATAGATACCGGAATATCCGCTAAGAGGATAGAAGAAGGCTTAAAATCAATTGATCTTTCCTTGTCCGATATTGATGCGGTTCTGATAACGCACGAGCACTCTGACCATATAAGCGGTCTGAAGACCGTTTCAAAAAAGTATCATCTGCCACTCTATGCCACCAGGGGTACTCTTCAGGAGATCAATAAGAAAAACCCCGATATAGATACAGCTTTGTTCCATGAGATAAGGTGTGACAGGGAATTTACCCTGAAAGATATGCTCATTGATCCTATCAGGATTTCCCATGATGCGGCAGAGCCTGTCTGCTACAGGTTCTACTCCGCCTCCTGCTTTGACAGTGCGCTGCGGGACAGATGCGAATCGGCTGCGGTATGTACAGATCTCGGCACCTATGATGATTACATTGTTGACAAGCTGTCCGGGGTTTCATCTATCCTTCTTGAAGCCAATCATGACATCAGGATGCTGGAAGCAGGACCCTACCCCTATTATCTGAAAAGGCGTATCCTTGGTGAAAAGGGGCATTTGAGCAATGATTCCGCCGGAGAGCTTCTGTCGGAGCTCTATAACAAAGGGAACTTAAAGTCTGTGCTCTTGGGCCATTTAAGCAAGGAAAATAACTATGCTGCCCTCGCTTTTGAAACGGTAAGGATGCAGCTTAATATGCTCTGCGGCGGACAGCGTGAGAGGAAGCTGGACATAAACATCGCTCTCCGGGACGCCCCGGTAAAGCCCATATTCGCGTAGCGAAGGATCTTATGATGATCTATATGTCATCCTGAGCGTCAGCGAAGGATCTTATGATGATCTATATGTCATCCTGAGCGTCAGCGAAGGATCTTATAAAAAAGAGGAAAAATAACCATGAAAAAAATAATCATCACAGTCGTAGGACAGGACACGGTAGGCATCATCGCAAAGGTCTGCACCTACCTTGCGGCAAATGACATCAATATCCTTGATATTTCCCAGACCATAGTGAGCGGCTACTTCAATATGATGATGATAGTCGACATCTCTTCTTCAAGAAAGCCCTTTGATGACGTGCAGCATGAGCTTGACCAGATCGGTGACGAGATCGGAGTCCAGATCAAATGCCAGAGAGAAGAGATCTTCACTGAGATGCACAGGATTTAGATAGAAAAGATCCTTCGTCGCTTTGCTCCGTTCTTCAGCGCATTGTCATTCTGAGCGAAGCGAAGAAACTTTTATCTTGCGGGGCACTTCCGCGCTTGGCGCGTCAAAACGTGCCCGAAAAATGTCCACTGGACATTTTTCCTTTCTGAGCGAAGCGAAGAATCTTTATCTTAAATACATTAAATAATCAAGGCAGGACATATGGTAATTATTCATGAAGTAATCGAAACAAATGAAATGATCGAAAAGGAGAACCTGGATGTGAGGACCATCACTCTGGGTATCAGCCTGCTTAGCTGTATTTCTCCCGATCTGAAGGAATTGAATAAGAATATTTATGACAGGATCACCACTGTTGCAAAAGATCTGGTGAGTGTGGGACGGGATATTGAGAAGGAATTCGGTATCCCCATCGTCAATAAAAGGATCTCGGTAACTCCCGTCGCCCTTATAGGCGGTGCGGCCTGCAGGTCGGAAGAGGATTTTGTAAGTGTTGCGAAGACCCTTGATGACGCGGCAAAGGCTGTGGGAGTGAATATCATAGGCGGCTATTCAGCCCTGACCGCAAAGGGAATGACCAAAGCGGACGAACTTCTTATCCGTTCGATACCCGAAGCACTGTCCGTTACGGAGCGGGTGTGTTCAAGTGTAGTAGCTGCCTCCACAAAAACCGGCATTAATATGGACTGCGTCCGCCTTATGGGAAGCATCATAAAGGAGACCGCCGAAAAAACGGCAGAGAGGGATTCCGTGGGCTGTTCAAAGCTTGTGGTACTCTGCAATGCTCCAGACGACAATCCATTTATGGCAGGAGCTTTTCACGGGGTCACGGAGGCGGATTATGTCATAAACGTCGGAGTAAGCGGTCCGGGAGTAGTAAAGACCGCCCTTTCAAAGGTCAGGGGAAAGGATTTTTCCGTACTCTGCGAGACGATAAAGAAAACAGCCTTCAAGGTAACGAGAGTTGGTCAGCTGGTTGCAGGAGAAGCCTCAAGGAGACTGAATATCCCCTTCGGCATTGTTGATCTCTCCCTCGCACCTACCCCTGCCATCGGTGATTCCGTAGCAGATATCCTTCAGGAGATAGGTGTGGAATGTACAGGAGCCCCGGGCACCACCGCGGCACTTGCCCTCCTGAACGACCAGGTAAAAAAGGGCGGTGTAATGGCATCAAGCTATGTGGGAGGGCTTTCCGGCGCCTTCATCCCGGTTTCCGAGGATCAGGGAATGATAAATGCTGTGGAAAAGGGCGCGATCTCACTTGAAAAGCTGGAAGCCATGACTACGGTCTGCTCTGTGGGTCTGGATATGATCGCGATTCCGGGAGATACTCCTGACAGTACGATCTCCGGCATGATCGCTGATGAAATGGCTCTCGGAATGGTCAATCAGAAGACTACTGCGGTCCGGCTAATACCTGCCATCGGAAAAAAGACTGGGGATAAGGTGGAATTCGGGGGGCTTTTCGGCTATGCTCCGGTAATGCCGGTAAATCCCTTCGGCTGCGAGGATTTCATTAAGCGCGAAGGCCGGATCCCCGCACCCATACATTCCTTTAAGAACTAAGGTAGCGAAGCCACCCTTTGTCATTCTGAGGGGTGAAGCTTCTTTTGTCATTCTGAGGGCGAAGCCCGAAGAATCTTTCTGACAGAACGGATTAAAGATCCTTCGCTGCGCTCAGGATGACAGAACAGAACTACAATGTCAGATCCGTAAAGGTAACGATAAACGGAAAATATTCTTTCAGGAGATAAGAAGATCTAGAACCGTGAAATTCTTGAATATCAGGGAATTAAGCGACCCTGAACTTGATATCTTTTCAAAATACTCCGAGGTTCAGCTTTTCAGGATAAATGAGCCGGACCCCGGAGTTTTTGTGGCGGAAAGCGCCAATGTGATAATCCGTGCCCTTGAAGCCGGATATAAGCCTTGTAAGCTGTTGGTCGAGGAGGAAAGGATAGAGACGGAGGCTTCCCCGGTTTTTGAAGCCATAAGGCGCCTTTACGGGGATGATTTTCTGGAGACAATCCCTGTTTATACCGCAAAACGGGAGATCGTAACAGCCCTCACGGGATATAAGCTGGTCCGGGGTCTCTGGGCTGTTTTTAAGAGAAAACCACTGCCGGAGCTCATTTCCTTCCTACGGGAAAAATCAAGGATAACCCTGCTCTATGACGTCGTAAATCCAACAAATGTAGGTGCGATCATACGGTCTGCAGCCGCACTGGGTCTTGACGGGGCGCTTTTGACCAATGCTTCCGTGGATCCTTTAACCAGGCGATCCGCGAGGGTCAGTATGGGAACGGTATTTCAGCTTCCCTGGACAAAGATCCAAAGAAAGGGACCCTCCGGCCGGGAGCTTATCGGACTCCTAAATGATGAGGGCTTTTTTTCGGCCGCCATGGCCCTGACAAAAGATACGGTGGCTGTTGACGATCCGCTTCTTAAATCTGCAGAAAAACTTGCCGTGGTACTCGGAACCGAAGGCAGCGGACTGCCGGAGGAAGTGATTTCTGCCTGCAGCTGCCGGGTTATGATCCCGATGCACCATGGGGTCGATTCACTTAACGTTGCCGCTGCAAGCGCTGTCTGTTTTTTTGCAGTTACAAGGTGATGATACGTCTGCTGATCTCCGGCGGGAGCGGATGCTCCCTTCTTTTTTTGTCATTCCTAAGAATATTGTAAATCCGGTCTATGCGGAGGTTTTCCTCCAGAAATGTCCGGTGGGGGGAGCATGCACCCTTTTTTTCACCTGAAACAGAAAGGTAATTCCTTATATCCGAGGAATTTCCGAGAATCGTCATATCCATACTGTGTTTTTTTAATCCGGAGAAAAGCTCACCTGCATCCTGTCTGAATCCCAAAAGCCTCACATAATCAATATTCCTGCAGATATCTGAAGGAGGAAGGGACTCATAATCCATATTAAGGATAAGATGCAGAAGATGGCGGGAGACCGCAGTATAGGTTATGTTTTTTGTTTTGATAAGCTCTGTAAATTCAGTGAAGGTGCCGGAAAAATCCCTGTTTTTTATGATACGGCCGGAGAGATCTCCGGAAACTGCAGCTTTTCTAAGAGCAGCCTTTAGCCCGGGGGAAAGCAGCTTATAGAGAAGAAGAGGGGTCAGGGAATCCCTGTGAACAGCTCCCGTGTCCCGGAGTGCGAAACTTATATATTCAAGCTCGGGAAAGATGGAAGGAAGCTCATTAAAGGAAGGATCGGGACAAAATATCATTTTCCTGATACTTTCGGCAGAATAGGCAGAACCGGAGGAAGAAACGTCGTGATACGCTGATCCCACCCGGACAGCGGTAACCGGATTAATACTGGAGCCGGTTTTATTAAGTGCTTTCAGATATTCGATAGCCAATATATTATTCGGCTCCCGGAGTATTTGCGTAAGCTCCTCTTTATTCTTATCATTACTTCCTTTGATGCAGGAAAAAAAGGCGGCCTCCCTTGCGGCAGGAAAGGCAGCTCCCTCCTTAAGCTTTTCCTTCAGAACTGTCCTGTATCCGTCATCCTCCTCTGAAAGAACGGCTGCAGCCTTCTTTAATGATTCAATATCGCCGCACTCACTTCCGAAAGCCATATGATCTATGCCGAGCTTATTTAGGATACCTACAGCTCCTTCGGCAAAGCCCTCTGCAGAAGACAGCGAGAACTGCGGAGGCAGCTCAAATACCGCGTCCGCACCGTTTAGAAGCGCGGCCCCGGTTCTTATACCCATATCAAATAAAGCAGGCTCTCCCCGCTGCACAAAATTCCCGCTCATCAGGGCGATCACAAAATCGGCACCTGTCATATCGCGCGCCTTTTTTAGTATATATTCATGCCCCTTATGAAAGGGATTAAATTCCGAAACGACTGCCGTGATCTTCATTTCTTATCTATACCTTTATCGACCTGCTCTATGCAGTTACTATTGACTTTCATTTCATATATCATCCATAATACTTTATAGTATCTGAATTGGCAAAAATTCTCTTGCTATCTTTGCTGAAATCAAGGAGGTTTTATTTATGTCTAAGGGAAATGGGAAAATAATAAAAAATAATGTTAAAAGATTAACAGCAGCCCTGCTTATGGTAATGCTGATCCTCACAGGCACTGTGTCTGTTCTCGCTGCATCTGAAGTTTACAGCACTGCGACACCGGATCAGTGGATGCCGCAGAAATACACCGGCTTTGCATACAGCCATAATCCTATGGATGATCCGAAGGCGGCTAAGGATATCATAGTGAATGAAAACGCAATTTACGGCTACTCTCCAAATCCCGGATCAGACAGGCTCGGGGAGTTTGCTTCTTACGACTGGAGCGATCCTTTAACGGTCTGGAAGGCAAGACAGGACAGACTCGAGTACCTTTCCCAGGATGTGGGTCTTTACTCTTATCTTCTGGAGTTAAGATCCGAGGGCAGATCAATGGAGGAAACAGCCCGGGAGATCAGCCGCTTAAGAAATGTGATTCGTCTCCAGGCTTATCAAGATGACCCTGTGGGACTTGCAAAGGTGAAAGCCAGCAATCTAAAAACCTACGGCAATGAAGAGGGACCCACCGCAGATTCCCTTTATAAAAAGTACGGATCCTGGGAAACGGTCCTTCAAAAGGCCTTTTCCACCAATCATGGCATGGATGCATGCCTCGGTCTCTATGATGATAATTATCCAAAATACACGATGATATCTGAATCTGTGCAGAAATAATAAAACTCTTTTCTTTATTGTAATGTTTTGATAGAATAGGCTTTGATAAAAAAATAACGGCGATGCCTTGCTCATTGCCCAGGAGGTATTTATGAGGCTAAGGGAAGAGGACACCGGAAGAAGGGGTGCCCAGGAGAAAAAGGCAGCAAACAACAAGGATTCCGTTAAGTATACCGGACTTCCTTCCATCAAGCATTATGTGCTGATCCTGCTTGCAGCGAGTATGCTCATTGTTTCTGTCATTCTCGTTGAAATGGCTGTGGTTTCTTTCTCCAATGAGGAGCAGAGACTGGTAAAGAACAATATGAACGAGATGGCAAATTCATACGGGACGATGATCAATTCCCGTTATGAAACCTTCGGAACCATGAGCCGGGGGACAGCTTTTGATATACTGGACGGCATAAAGATCGCCGGAGTTGATTCCAGCTATATGTATCTCGTTGATAAGGACGGGAATATGATGTATCACCCCACTCCGGAAAAAATCGGCGAGCCGGTGGAAAATGAAGTTGTAAAGGGCCTGAGAGCACAGATCGAATCAGGAGTGGTTCCGGAGCCCGGAGTCATCGAGTATTCCTTTAAGGGCTCTCAAAAACTTGCCGCCTATTATATAACGGAAAAGGGCGGTCATATGATACTTGTTGTAAGTGCGGACAAGGATGACGTTCTGGCACCGATTAATAATTTCAGAAGAAATGCCATTATAACCTTTATTGTTTGTGTGGTAGTGCTTTCTGTCATTATGTTCTTCCTTGTGGGTCTTGTACTGAAGCCGATAGGGGTTATCGTAAAGCTTATCGACCGTACCGCAGCACTTGATTTCACACATTATGCGGCTACCGAGTCTGTCGTAAGGAGAAGGGACGAGACAGGCCAGATAACCCGATCCATCGGAAATATGAGAAAGGTCATAAGGGAGATCGTTTATCAGCTGGATGAAGCAAGCAGCTGCCTGAATACAAACGCAACAGACCTTAAGGACACCACAAATCAGGTAAATATCAATTCCTCCGACAACTCCGCCACCAGTGAGACCCTGGCAGCCGGAATGCAGGAGACCTCTGCCAATGCCGAGACCATCAACAATAATATCGTTGATATCTTTGAAAACGTACAGAATATTTCCAAGGTGGCTACCGATTCCGAGGCTTCCGCTGAGGAGATACAGGTTAAGGTTGACAAGCTTTCAAAGGATGTGCTTAAGGCCCAGAAGAATACACAGGATATATACAGCTCCGTTAAGACACAGTCTGAGGAGGCTATAGAGAAGTCAAAGGCCGTACAGAAGATCAATGCACTTACGGATACGATAAAGTCAATTGCGGACCAGACGAACCTTCTTTCACTCAATGCTTCCATCGAGGCCGCAAGAGCAGGAGAGTCAGGGAGAGGCTTTGCAGTTGTGGCTGAGGAGATCGGTTCTCTTGCAACCCAGTCCGGTGAGACCGTAGACGGCATTTCCGAGATCGTTTCCGAGGTTAATGATGCGGTTACCCATATGTCCCAGTGTCTGCAGGAGATGCTGGACTTTATCGACAAGAATGTTATGAGTGATTATGAATCCTTCAGCGAGGTTACCACTAGCTACAATAATGATGCTCATTTCTTCGGTGAGAATATGAGTGACATTAAGAACAGGATACAGGGACTCACAACGACGATTGATGACATCAAGGCAGCGATCTCCGGAATCAATGAGACCATGGGAGATGCGGCTAACGGCGTAACGGATGTTGCCCAGAGAACCTCCGATGTGGTGAGGCTCACAGAGCATACCAACGATCTTGTTGACCAGAGCACCAGTTATTCCGAGGAGCTTCGTCAGATCGTTGAGAAGTTCAGACTTGGAAACTGATAAGCAGGATTTGGAAGATATGCTATAATATACCGGCGGAATAACCGCCGGTATATTTTTGAGCCCATATTTTACACTGAGCCCATATGTCATTCTGAGCGAAGCGAAGAATCTTCTGACCGGAGAAAAGATCCTTCGCTGACGCTCAGGATGACAAAATGAGATATCTCTTTCTGAGC
>CADCQV010000020.1 GCA_902803625.1 uncultured Lachnospiraceae bacterium | reverse complement strand
ATCAGACAGATGATAGCCGAGAGTTATGATCTTATAAGTGATTGTCCCTCAAAGAGAATATACGAAGCGGTAAAAAAGATACCGTATGGATATGTTGCCACATATTCGCAGATCGCAGAGCTGGCGGGTGACAGGAAGATGGCCCGTGCAGTAGGTAATGCGCTTCATAAAAATCCTGATCCCGAAAACATTCCCTGTTTTCGTGTGGTAAATGCCAGGGGAGAGCTGGCCGGAGAGTTTGCCTTCGGCGGGGCGGAAGAGCAGGCAAAGCTGCTGGAATCGGAAGGGATAACGGTTACTGACGGGAAGGTAGACCTAAAAATATATCAGTGGAAGCGATCCGGGAATGTGGCAGAATAACAGCGGGGTAAAGTGTGTTAGGAGGATATCCTGAATTTGCTGACAGAATTTGCTGAAGCCCGGTATGAGGAATGATTTGGACTTTTGGTGTTTGTATCATATAATAAAGAAGAGCAGTTAGATTTCAAGTACAGACTGTTGGAGGTATGAGATAATGCAGCTTGCCGAAATATCAAACAAATTTGAAGAAAAGATTGATGACAAAGATGAGCTTGTGCATCTTCTGGGACTGAATCAGGCTCTGAATGTATATGAGCACGATACTGTCGTATATATTCAGCTTGCTCACACACAGGGGACGGGAGGTGTGACATCTGAATCACCGATGGAATTTGACAGGAAGCATAATCACGTTGCTCAATGCATTTTCGACAGAAAACTGCATTGTCTTACGATCAATGACGATTCTTTTGATACCGGGAACAAGGTATCATTAAAGGAGCTGATACAGATCCTGAAGACGGAGATAAAGAGATAAACTTTGAGCTTATTTGATCTATAGCGTATAATGGAACGGAAATGGACATTTACGCGTACAGGAATATCATAGGGAGCAGGGAGAGCATTTATTTCCTTAGGCAGGTGATGGTTATAGTCGGGCTCTTTACGGCGGGGCTTATACCATCGGGCATAATAAGAAAAAGGCTGCCCCGGAAAAAGGATATGCTGCTTGCCTTTCCGCTGGGGCTTTCGCTTTTCGGGGTAATGGGTTTTCTTCTCCTGATCATCGGTATCAGGCTTTCTGTTCACAATATCATAGTTTTTTATCTTCTCCTGATGGCGGCACTTATTGCCTATGTGAGGCTGAGACCCTCTGACGCCGGGCAGGAGCTTTATTATGGAGATGAAGAGGTGACGGCCGTCGATCCTCCGGATAAAGGTTCATTTAGGGGAACGGAGGTTAAGAAAAACGCCTGGAAGGATGCGGCTTTTACTGCAGCAGGGTATGCTGTAGTTATTATGGTGGCTTTTTTTTCCTGTTCAGGCATTCTTTCCCAGATCGTTACAAATGATTCCGTTTACTACTACTCTATGTATCCCTCCATACTTGTTCATGACGGCTTTATTACTGCCAGTCTTGACAAGTACCTTACGGATGTGGGTCAAACAACGGCCGTTATACAATGCCTTCCTTTTCTGTTTGATTTTGACCAGAGCTTTGGAATACAGCATTTCTTAAATTGCAATTTCGTACTGATATTCTTTGCCGCACTGTATGAGGCTCTTTCAGACTTTTCAGATTTATGTAAACCTCGAAAGGTGAAAGAATTGGGAAATTTATGTAAACCTCATGGCCGGGAAGAGTCGGCGGATTTATGTAAACCTAGTTTTCCAAATCTGCCGGTTCTTGCCGCGGCACTTCCGGGAACCCTCTTTCTCGTGAGCTGTGAGCCTTTTATTGTGCTGTCTAAATGGATATTGTCAAATGTTTACTTTATGGATTTCCTTTTCATTGTATTTTTGCTTGAGCTTTATTCAGGCGGTGGAGGAAGAGGATCTGACAACGCTTTCGTTGACAGGGCAGAGGAGAGGCTTTTGGATTTCAGGATCCTCTTTATGAACGCCTTTCTCATAATGAGCCGGATGGAGGGTGGTGTTCTGGTATTTGTTCTGGCACTTGCTTTTTCCGTTCTTCCGATAAAAAAAGAAAAGCTTCTTTTACATTTCGCTTTGCCTCTGTGTATAATGGAATTAGGCTATTACGGGATGATTTACCTTAGGATCGGTATTGATCCTTTATACAGCTTTCTTGATTCAAAGACAGCACTGCTTATGGCCGGATTGATAGTGGCACTGGCAGTTTACATAATATTTATACGGGACAGGATAAAGAGCGCGTACCTGCCGGTATTGCTGTTGGTCCTGCTGGCCTTGGGAAATGCCGGACTTCTGCTTATAAACAGCGGGCGTTATCTTACAAATCTCAAGGCATTTTTCCTGAATGTCAGGCTGGGTAACGGCTGGGGACTATTTTCAATAATAATAGTTATTTATTGTGCTATGCTTATATTTGAGCTTGTAAGGAGAAGAGGCAGGGATATTCCGGTTATGCTGTTTCTCCCTGCAGCGCTGGTGCTGGCGATCATTGCCGTATGCTTTGCGAGAGGCGGCGTACTGGCGGTGAGGACCAGCGATTCGGGAAACAGGGTTCTTATGGAGATCGTGCCGCTGCTCGTTTTTTCGGTATTTGTGCAGGGGGTATTAATAATTGAAAACAGTATTGATAACCGGGGCGTCCAGAGGAATAGGCAGGGCGGCGGCTCAAAAATTCCAGAAAGAGGGCTATGAGCTTTTTCTTATCTGTCATAGGGATGTCAGGGATCTTCGGGAATTTAAGGGACATCACTATGCCGGAGATGTGGGAGATCCCTCTTTTATTAAAAGTGTGATGGATGAGACAGAGAGCCTTGATGTGCTTATTAATAATGCCGGTATAGCTTACTACGGGCTATTGCAGGACATGACTTTCGATGAATGGGACAGCGTGCTACGTACTAATCTTACGTCAATGTTTCTGACCTGCAGGGAAGCGATACCGAAAATGCTAAGGAACAGATCGGGGAAGATAATAAATGTATCCTCCGTATGGGGAAGTGCGGGGGCAGCGCTGGAAAGCGCTTATTCCGCTTCAAAAGGCGGCGTAGATGCTTTTACAAGAGCTCTTGCAAAGGAGCTGGCACCGAGCAATATACAGGTTAATGCGATCGCTCCCGGAGTCATAGACACGGATATGAATAAGCACTTAAGTCCGGAGGAGCGCTCAGCGCTTATTTCGGAGATACCGGCGGACAGGATGGGAAGAGCGGAGGAAGCTGCGGAGCTGATATTTCAGCTTGCAGAAAGCAATTCATATCTTACAGGTCAGGTGATAAGTCTTAACGGCGGATGGTTTTAACCAGGTCCGGGTTCGGGCTCAGACAGAGATAAAACGCTAATCGAGGATGCCAATGTTATGTAAACAAAAACGGATAGCTGCAGAGAGTCTGATCCCCGCCTTTGTAACGATCCTTATCTTTTCGGGAGTGCTTTTTTCTAAGGGAATCTTTCCTTTCGGTAAGAATCTCATAGACTACTATGATATGGGGCAGACAAATGCACCTCTTTATTATCATATCTGGGATTTTCTGCACGGAAGATCGGCCCTTTTTTTTGACTGGTATATTAACTGCGGGCAGAATCTCGCTATGGGAAGCGCCATACAGTGGAATATCTCACCTTTTAATCTCTTTTTTCTTTTGATACCAAGAGAACTCACCTATCCCTCACTGTCCGTATTTATGGGGCTGCACCTCTTTTTCATGTCATTTAATATGGCTCTCTTTCTTAGAAATATATTTCCTAAGTTGCAGCGCAGTATGCTTTTCATTTCCGCACTTTCATACGGACTCTGCGGATATACATTAACGCATTATACGATCCCGACCTATCTTGATACCGCCGTATTTTTCCCCATATTCGCACTTTCTCTTATGCGCCTTTTAAGAGGGCAGGGGAAGCTTATGTACATAATGATGCTGGGCTTTCTGACCGCACTAAGCTACTATCTGGGGTTTATGCACCTGATCTATGTACTCCTTTTCTCCGGGGTTTACATAACACTAATCTGCTCCGATAAGACTATGCGGCAAAAGAGAGCTGCAGACCTGGCGGTGGGAACAGTTGCCGGGGTTCTCCTTTCCTCATTTATGCTGCTTCCATCGGTAATGCAGATGACACTTTCATCAAGATTTAATTCAAATCTGTCCGGAGGAGTTCTTGAAACCCTTATGTCGATACTGAATTCCGTGGGGGCGGATGAATACTATGTAAAGTATTTCCAGCTCTATGCCCTGGAATTCTTTACGGTTTTAATAATTGCAGGGGTTATTTATTGTCGAAGAGAGCGGAGATTTGTAATTACGGTGCTTTCAGCTGTTTTTATCCCCTGTGCGCTTATACCCTTTGAATCCATAAATATACTCTGGCATTTCGGCACCTATTATCACTATCCCATAAGATGCGGATATCTCATTCCCTTTTCAGTGATCGCGGCAGCCGCCTGTTTTACGGAAAGGGCGGAGAAACGGACAGAGACCGCGGCAGCCGCAGCACTTACGGAGGGGGCGGCCGGCGAAGAGACAGGAGAGGGAAAAAAGAGAAAGAAGGATGGCAAGGTTTACATAATCTTAACTACCGCCTCTTCAATTATATCTGCCGCTGCTCTTTTTATCCTTATTAGAATATATGATAATAAAGCGCCCTGGGATATAAGGCTGCTGTTTTCACGTGCGGCTCTGCTTTGGATTACAGTATGTATTATGTTAACTGCAATAGTTCTTCTTCTCAGAACCCTGAAGAAGCTAAAGGGCAGCGGACTGAACCGTGTGCTGATCCGGATTTCTATGCCGGTTGTCATAGCCGAGCTGATCCTTGGCGCTTATGTGGGATACGGACTTGTGAAGTTCACCGACAGATTTTTCGCTGATCCGGAGCAGAGCGGAGAATATATCATTAAGGCAGAGGCCTTCAGCACTGCATCAGAGGGATGTTTTGCATCTTCTGATGAAAGCTTGAGGACAGAGCGGCTGAAGAACCCGGACACGGACCTTAACACCAATTACGGAATGGTGATAAGACATGCCACGGTAACGGGATGGGCCAATACAGCCACCGGAGAAATGATAAAATGCGCCGAGAAGCTGGGATACAGCACCCATTTTATGAGGATACTGGATTCGGGGGGGACCTTCTTTACGGATTCGCTGCTGCAGATAAAGGATATAGTGACTGCCAGGGCGTATGAAGAGAACATACAAGGAGTTTACATAAATCAAAAGGAGTTCAAAACCCCTGAGGGGGAATACTATCTGTACCATAACGCTGTAAGCCTGCCCTTTGCCCTTGCGGTTCCACATACTATTGAGGAGGCGGACCTTACGGAAGGGAGCGTGGCGGAGAACAATAATCTTCTGTATAGGGCTCTGTCAGGAGATACGGAGGACATAGCTAATGTTATTAAAATTTCGGAGCTTAAAAATAACAGTAGTAATAATAGAGGAAATACTGTTGAAATAGAGGTTTCCGGGAAGAAGGCCCTGTACCTTTGCAAAGGAAAGGCAGAGGAGATCCGGGTTAACGGGGATACGGTATGCGTTCCCAGTATAGGGGATCTGGAGAACAAAGCCTATCCCGCATGGTTCAATTCTAATCTGCTCTTCCTCGGTATCTTTGAAAACAGGACCGTTGAACTGGATTGCCCGGATAAGTCCAGAATAATAACAATAGATATCGATAAGCTGGAGGCGCTTTCCGGAAGGCTTAACGTTGAAGCGGAGAGAGCAGGGGCGGGAGCCCCGGCAGCAGCTAAGAGCAGTATGGGCTTCAGTATCACGGGAGATCAGAGCAGAAACCGTGCACTTATCCCCCTGTCATTCAGCCCGGGGTGGAGCGCAAAGGTTAACGGCGAAAAAAGAAGCCTTAAGGATTTCGGTGGTTTGTTTATGCTGCTTCCGATAGATCAGGGAGAGAACAGGGTCGAATTAAGCTTTTCGCCTCCGGGACTTAAAGCGGGTTTACTCATCTCTATCATAACATTGATCCTGACCCTGACTTTAGTTTACATAAATCAGATAAGGACTGTCGGCAGTACCGTTCTGACGCTAATAAGCCCTGTATTATATTATCTATACTATTTCCTCTTCATCTCCGCGGCACTTGCATTGTATGTGATACCGATATGCTTCTTTGTTCTGCATGTGCTTTCAAAGGTCTTCGGGTAGTCGGGATCCGGTATCCGGTATTACAAAATGTGACGGGACTTTCCTATTTCCGTTCATCCGGAGCTTATTCCCGGAAAGGATTTATAAAAAGTATTTTTTAAGGTATAATGTTCATTTAGGAGCTTTTCATAATTAACCTTAAAGTTTGACGCAGGACAGGCGTTCATCCCGATACCTTTATTTTTGGTGTCGCAGGCAATTTTTGACAGGATCGGATATAGGTATGAAAGTAGTAATTCTTGCGGGCGGACTCGGCACAAGGATCTCGGAAGAGAGCCATTTAAGACCGAAGCCCATGATAGAGATCGGTGATAAGCCGATACTGTGGCATATAATGAAGGAGTATTCCCACTTCGGTTTCAATGAATTCATTATCTGTCTCGGTTATAAACAGCATATAGTCAAGGAGTTTTTCGCGGATTACTACCTGTATTCTTCGGATGTTACCTTTGATCTGTCAAAAAACAGTATGGAGGTCCATAATCACTACGCGGAGCCCTGGAAGGTGACACTGGTGGATACGGGTCTTCGTACCATGACCGGTGGCAGGATAAAAAGGGTCAGGGACTATATCGGGGATGAGACATTTATGTTAACCTATGGTGACGGCGTTTCGGATGTGAATATAAAGGAGCTTCTGGAATTCCATAATTCCCATGGAAAGATCGGAACCTTAACCGCCATTGCGGTGGATCAGAGGTTCGGGGTTCTTGATATAGGCAGGGAAGGAAAGATACGGGAATTTGCCGAAAAGGAAGAAAAGGACGAGAGCGTCGTTAACGGTGGATATATGGTGTTTGAGCCCCGGATCTTTGATTATCTGAAGGATGACAGTACTGTATTTGAGAAGGAACCCTTAAAGCAGCTTGCCCATGACGATGAGCTCAGGGCATTTCTTCATAAGGGCTTCTGGAAATGCATGGATACCCAGAGAGAGAAGGAACAGCTGGAAAAACTCTGGGCATCGGGAAAGGCACCCTGGAAGGTATGGGAATGAAGGAGCTTTCATTTTATAAAGGAAAAAAGGTGCTTATTACCGGGCATACCGGATTTAAAGGGGGATATTTAAGCGCGCTTCTGTCTTCGGCCGGAGCTTTGGTCACAGGCTATTCGCTGGAGCCGCCTACGGATCCCTCTCTTTTTGAGTTATGTAAACTCAGCTCGGACATTGACCATATCATAGGGGATGTAAGGGACTTTGAAAAGCTTCTTATGGTATTTAAGGATAAGAAGCCTGAGATAGTCTTTCATCTGGCCGCACAGCCCATTGTCCGGACCTCCTATCGTGAACCCAGGCTTACTTATGAAACAAATGTGATGGGAACGGTAAATCTCCTGGAATGTGTGAGGGAGACAGACTCTGTGAGGAGTGTTCTCAATGTCACAACCGACAAGGTTTACCTGAATAACGATGAGGACAAGGCATTTACGGAGGATATGCCGCTTGACGGCTATGACCCTTATTCAAACAGCAAGTCCTGCTCGGAGCTTGTGACACACAGCTACATTAAGAGCTTCTTTAGTGACGCTGATGCACCGCGCCTTTCCACCGCAAGAGCCGGAAATGTCATAGGCGGAGGAGACTTTGCCTCAGACCGCCTTATTCCGGACTGTGTGAGGGCTGCGGAAAGACACGAAAAGGTGATAATAAGGAATCCCGCTTCTACACGTCCCTTCCAGCATGTTTTGGAGCCGGTAACGGTATATGCGGATATAGCGGCAAGACAGTATGATGAGCCGGAATATGCGGATTTTTATAACGTGGGACCGGAGCTTTCGGATGTAAAGAGCGCCGGGGAGCTTGCGGAGATATTCTGTCGGGAGTGGGGAGACGGCCTTGAAGCCGAGGCAAGAAGTGACGGGGGACCGCACGAGGCCGCATTTTTAAGGCTTGACTGTACAAAGCTGAAGAAAAAACTTGGCTGGAAAAGCATCTGGAATGTTGAGGAGGCAGTGAAGAAGACCGTTCAGTGGAGCAGGGTCTACGTTGAGAAGGGCGATGTGAGGAAGGAGCTTTTCAGGCAGATCGAAGAATACCTGAGTGATGGGAAAGAATAATGGATTTTGATAATTTAAGTGAGAAGGAAGCCCGGGAAAAGATTCTGGGGATCGTCCGGGAATATGCGGAAAAATACCATGCAGGGAAAAAGCCTTATAAGGAGGGAGACAGGATTCCCTACGCTGGGCGTGTTTATGATGCGGAGGAGATAACAAAGCTTGTTGATTCCTCCCTGGAATTCTGGCTTACCGCAGGGCACTATACCGCGGAATTTGAAAAAAGCTTTGCGGAGTATCTGGGACTAAGATATGTATCTATCGTAAACTCCGGCTCCAGTGCGAATCTCCTTGCTTTTATGACGCTTACAAGTCCTCTTCTGAAGGACAGGAGGATAAGGCGCGGGGACGAGGTCATTACCGTGGCAGCGGGCTTTCCCACTACAGTAGCACCTGTTATCCAGTACGGGGCAGTTCCGGTTTTCCTCGATGTCACCGTTCCGGGCTACAATATAGATGTAACAAAGCTTGAGGACGCATATTCAGAAAAGACAAAGGCGGTTATGCTTGCCCATACCCTCGGGAATCCCTTCGATCTGAAAAGTGTTAAGGATTTCTGCGACCGCCACGGCCTCTGGCTTATCGAGGATAACTGTGATGCTCTTGGCTCCGTATATGAGCTTGACGGGGAAGAGAGGCTGACCGGAACGATAGGAGATATCGGGACCTCATCTTTTTATCCGCCCCATCATATGACCATGGGAGAGGGAGGAGCGGTATATACCGACGATCCCCTGCTCCATAAGATAATAAGGTCGATCCGTGACTGGGGGCGTGACTGCAGCTGCGCACCGGGAGTCGATAATTCCTGCGGACACCGTTATGACGGGAAGTACGGGCTTCTTCCGGAGGGCTATGATCATAAATATGTGTATTCACACTTCGGCTACAACCTTAAGCCTACGGACATGCAGGCTGCCGTGGGACTTGCCCAGCTAAAAAAATTCCCTTCCTTTGTGAAAAGAAGAAGAGAAAATTTTGATATTCTTTATGAAGGACTGAAGGACTTAAGCGATGCTTTCATACTCCCGGAGGCCACGGAAAATTCAAGACCCTCCTGGTTCGGCTTTTTGCTTACGGTAAAGGAAGGCTTTTCCAGAAATAAGATAGTCAGATACATAGAGGATGAAAAGGTTCAGACTCGTATGCTCTTTTCAGGTAACCTTATCAAGCACCCGTGCTTTGATGATATAAGGGATGACAAAAACGCATACAGGGTAATAGGAGAGCTTGAAAATACGGACAGGATAATGAATGATACGTTCTGGATAGGGCTTTATCCCGGAATGGATGAGGCAAGGCTTGACAGGATGATCAGGGTTATACATGAGGCGGTAAAGAACAGCTGATGACAAGGATAGAACTTCTTGACTGTACCCTCCGGGACGGAGGGTTTATAAATGAATGGCGTTTCGGAAGAGGAGATATAGCCAATCTTTTTGAAAGGTCCGTTTCCGCAGGTATAGACTACATCGAAGCGGGCTTTATTGATGAGAGAGAGGAATTTGATCCCGACCGCAGCATAACTCCGGATTCCGAAGGAATGGACAGGCTTATCAAGGGTCTTGACCATGGCGGCTCAAAGATCTTTGCAATGATCGATTATGGAACCTGTGATATCTCACGTATCAGGGATGCGGCAGATTCCGAGATCGACGGCATAAGGGTCATGATAAAGAAAAAGACCCGCTATGAAGCCCTTGATTTCTGCAGGAAGCTGAAGAAAAAGGGCTATCTTGTGGGAGCGCAGCCCGTATCGGTGACGGGCTATGATGATGAGGAGATGAAGGAGCTCGTTAAGGAGATAAACGGATTGGAGCCCTTCGCCATGTATATCGTTGATACTTACGGTCTTCTGGACAGAAGCCATCTTCTCCATATTTTTGAGCTCATTGACGGAAGGCTGAAAAAGGGAATAAGGATAGGCTACCATGCCCATAATAATTTCCAGCTCGCTTTTTCAAATTCCGTGGCTCTAATGGAGGCAGACAGCGACAGGGATATTATAATCGACGGCTCCGCCTACGGTATGGGGAAGTCTGCCGGAAACTGCCCATTGGAGCTTCTTACCGCATATCTCAATGAGAACCGGGGAAGTCATTACCACACGAGCCAGATCCTCGAAATGATAGATACGGGGATAATGAAGATATACGAGAAAGCTCCCTGGGGGTATCAGATGCAGTATTTCCTCTGTGCCAGCAATGACTGCCATCCGAAGTACGCCCAGTACCTTCTTCAGAAAAAGACGCTTTCCGTTAAGCAGATCGATGACATCCTGTCAAGGATAAAGCCGGAGGAGAGCCTTGCCTTTAATAAGACCTATATTGAGAAGCTCTATGTGGAGTATCAGAAGAAGGATATTAATGATAAGGGCGACATCGAGAGGTTAAAAAACGTTTTCCAAAACAGCAGCTGCGTGCTTGTACTGGGACCGGCACCTTCACTTCAGACAGAAAAAGGGAAGATAGATGTTTTTTTAAGGGATCACGATCCGCTGATAATATCCATTAATTTCCTTCCGGATGAGTATGACCCGGATATGCTTTTTCTGAGTAATTCCAAAAGATATATGCAGCTTTCATCAAGGCTTGAAAAAAAGGACGGGGCAGTGCAGATCCCGGTCATAGCCACCAGTAATGTGACGGCGGCGAAGGAGGGCTTTGATTATAATCTGGACTACTCCTCTCTTATAGATGAGAGCTTTGAGATCCCGGACAATTCACTTCCCATGTTCCTCCGGCTCCTTGATAAGACCGGTGTAAAGAAGGCTTATCTAGCGGGCTTTGACGGCTATGTTCAGGAACGGGGAAAGAATTACAGTAAGCCCGCAATGGAATACGAATTCGCGGCAGATTATGCCATAAGGCTGAATTCCTATACGGCCGGAGTCATCCGGAAGCTTAAGGAGAGGATGGAGATTGAGTTTATCACGTCCTCCAGGTATGAGGGGTGAAGAAGATTCTTCACTGAGCGTGTCAGTGCCACGGAGAGAAAGATCCTTCGCTTCGCTCAGGATGACAGAAGACACGCAGGATGACAGAAGACACGCAGGATGACAGGATAATGGACGAGATGTTATGTCAACCAACATGAGAAATTCAAATAAAATAAAAGCGGTTCTCTGGGATATGGACGGAACCCTCTTTAATACCAAGCCCGGCATAGACAGGGCTGTGGGTGAAACGCTTGAAATAAAAGGATTTCCGCCGCTCAAGCCGGGAGTTATCGATAATTTCATAGGTCCTCCGATCCAGTACGGCTTCCGGGATTATCTTGGGATCTCCGGAGAAGAGGCCGCAAAATGCGCGGATGTTTTCAGGAGACTGTACAGAGAAAAGGGCTATGTAGAGCTCTGCGATCCCTATGAGGGATTGAGGGAGACCCTGTTTAAGCTGCAGAATGACGGCCTGGTGGAAGGAGTCTGCACCCTGAAAAAACAGGATATGGCGGAGAGGATAGTGAGTCGCTACGGGCTTGACAGCGTTTTTGACAGTATAGTCGGAACGGATGCCCTTGATAATATAAAGAAGCACGACACGATACGTATAAGCTGTGAACGCTTCGGGATCAGCACAGATGAAGCGGTTTTAATAGGTGACACTTGTTATGATTCCGAGGGGGCGGAAAAGGCCGGCTGTCTCTTTATCGGGGTGACCTATGGCTTCGGGTTCAAGACAAAGGAAGATGTGGATGAATATCCGAATATCGGTACCGCATATTCTCCCGCAGATGTTTATGATCTGATAAACCACTACAACACAGAAAATATCTTATGAGCAGGATTTACTCTTTATATAAAAACTTCAGGGGAAAAAGATATGCCTATCTGCTTTCCTACACTCTTGTATTCTGTTTTACTGCCATACTTATGTTCTGGTATTTTCCCGCCTTCCATAAAAGCTTTATCTGGCAGCAGGACGGTTTAAAGCAGCATTATAACGGGCTTCTATATTATGCGAAGTATTTACGGGGGATCTTATCCACCCTGATTAATGAGCACAGGCTTTCTTTACCGATGTGGGATCATTCGGTGGGCTACGGATCGGATATAATAACAACCTTCCATTACTATGCCATCGGAGACCCTCTTACCCTTCTTTCCGTTTTCGTGCCATTAAGGTTTATGGAGTTTTTTTATGCCTTTCTTTTTTTCCTCCGCTCCTTTATCGGGGGACTGGGATTTTCACTGATCTCCCTGAATAGAGGTAACAGCCGTTTTTATACTCTTACAGGGGCGATGATCTATTGCTTTTCCGCCTTTGCTCTGGTGCTCGGACTGATGCATGGGATATTTATGATACCTGTATGCTACTTCCCCTGGATGATCTACGGGACAGACAGGATATTTAATAATAAACCGCCTGTTATTTTTATATTGTCGGTGGCGGCAGCGGCAGCGGCAAACTTCTATTTCCTCTATATGGAGGTTCTGCTCACGGTCTTTTATATCCTCCATAAATTTATTTCAGAAGAGAGGGACAGATATGGTGTAAGGCAGAGTATGAAAACCTATGCCATCGATCTTCTTAAACGCTTCGGGCAGTTTCTGCTGTACGGGATAAACGCCTTTTTCCTGTCGGCTGTGATACTTCTTCCGGTTTTAAGCGTCTTCTTTTCATCCGGGCGTTTTGCAGCGGAAAAATACGTGCCTCTTCTCTATCCGCTAAAGCACTATCTGCAGCTCGTCGCGAATTTTATGATAAGCAGGAGAGGCGGAAGCTGGACCCTTATGGGCTTCACTGCTGTGGGAGCACTGGCGGTGCTTATGTTATTTTCCGACAGCATTGAGGATAAGGAGATAAAAAGGCTGAGGTTCAGATTTTCGGTTCTGACTGTCTTTGCCATGATACCCTTTTTCGGCTTTATGCTGAACGGCTTTGCCTATGTGGTAAACCGCTGGACCTTTGCCTGGGCTCTCTCAGCCGCTATGGTCACAGCAACTATGCTTAGCAGGCTGAACAGCTTTGATCCCGGGCGGAAGGGGAGGCTTATCAAGGTATTGGCTGTTCTTACATATCTCAGCGCCGCATTTTTCTTCGTGAGGAGCGAAGAATCCCTGCTTTCCACAGTGCTTCTTCTTGTTCTGGTACTTATACTTTTGCGGGGCGAAATACCACGGGGATTAAAAAAAGGTCTGATCCTCATTGTCACATTTATGTCCCTTTTCCTAAACGGCTGGTACTCCTATTCAACGGCTGAGGACGGAATGCTGGACGAATTTCTGGATTTTCACAGGGCGGATATGCTTCTTAATGATGAGAGCTATACTGCAGCTTTAAATGATACCGGTGATGCTTCCTTCTACAGAACGGAGTTATATGACTGCGAGCGGACCCAGAACAGCTCCGTGCAGACCGGATTAAAGGGCACGCAGTATTATTTCTCACTGACAAGCCCTTATATCTCTGACTTTATCAATGCCCTCTACCTCAACTGGCCGAAGGATTATGACTATGAGGGAGTGGAATCAAGAGAGGGGCTGGAAGCCCTGGCGGCTGTAAAGTACTGTTTTGCCGGAGAGAACGCTGGCATGGAGGTTCCGAGGGGCTTCCAAAAGATCGCTGAAAAGGAGAGCACCGCAGGGAAGGCTGAGCTTTACGAAAATGAAAATTCGCTGCCACTCGGATATACTGTCGACAGTTTCATTTCAAGAAGTGCCTTTGACAGGGCGGAGGTAACGGGAAGGCAGAGCGCCCTTCTTACCGGAGCGGTTATTTCGGATGAAGATGCCGCTGCCCTGCAGGATGCCGGATATGAAGAGACGGCTTTTTCGGATGATTCCGTAAATGTGCTGAAAAGCATTGAAAAGAGCGGAGATATGGACCTTGGCCCGAATTTCTTTACAGTAAGGAGAAACGGGGGAGTAAGCATATGCTTTGATGGAAGCGAGGATTCGGAGACCTACCTTTTCTTTACGAACCTCAGGTTTCAGGGCTACAAGGAAAGGGAAATATACGATAAGGGAGCCTGGGCGGGACTCACCCCTTATGAACAGGCGAAGGTCAGGGACAAGAATACAACGGACGGACGGCCTGGCTCCTCCAGTATGATGGTAAGTCTGGACGGGCGTCAGCAGATAATAGAATTCTATAATAACAGGCAGGACTATTACTGCGGAAGGCATGATTTCCTTATCAATCTCGGAAATACGGGAAAGGGGGAAAAGACCCTTGAGATCTCCTTCAGGGAGCCCGGGGTTTATACCTTTGATGCACTGGAGATACGGAGCCAGCCCCTGTCCTCAATAGAGGAAAAGCTGGAAAGGCTCAGGGAGACAACGATGAGCGGAACCGGGATTCTGAAGGATGCGGTAAACGGAAGAATAAAAACAGACCGCAATAAGCTCTTAATGCTGTCAATTCCTTACAGTACCGGATGGAAAGCTTTTATTGACGGCAGGGAGGAAAGGATCTTCCGGGCAGGGCTTATGTATATGGCAGTTCCCGTAACAAAGGGGGAACACAGTGTTTATCTTAAATACGAGACCCCTTACCTGAAGACCGGAGCCATACTTAGTATAATTGGAATAATCATGTTCTTTGTGATATCATTTTATGAAACAAACGCCAAAAGACCAAATGGAGAGAAGAAGTAATGAAGATCAGGATCGCCGATTATATTGCGGATTTTCTTGTAAATCATAAGGTGGATACAGTGTTTACCGTGACCGGCGGAGGTGCCATGCACTTAAATGATGCCTTCGGACATCACGAAAAGCTGCACTGCATCTACAATCATCACGAGCAGGGCTCGGCGATAGCAGCCGAGGGTTACACCAGACTGACCGGAAAGGTGGCTGCTGTCTGTGTGACAAGCGGTCCCGGCGGAACCAATGCCGTAACGGGTGTTTTTGACTGCTATGTGGACTCTGTTCCTATGTTTGTGATCTCCGGGCAGGTTAAGAGAGAAACCACCGTGAGATATACGGAAACCGATCTTCGGCAGCTGGGGGATCAGGAGTGCGATATTGTGCGGGTTGTTGAGCCTATTACCAAATTTGCGGTTATGATCACCAAACCCTATGAGATAAGGTATCAGCTGGAGAAAGCCTGGTATCTTGCTACCCATGGCAGAAGGGGACCGGTATGGATAGACGTTCCCCTGGATATACAGGGAGCTGTCATAGAGACAGAGCAGCTTACCGGCTTCGAAAAGAAGAACACCGAGAAGAAGGAGCAGCCTCTTTTTGATAAATCAGAGGCAGACAAGATCCTTGAGAGGCTGGAGGTATCCAGACGGCCGGTGATACTCGCGGGAGAGGGGATAAGGCTTGGCGAAGCCTATAAGGAATTTGTGGAGACCACCAGTGCTTTGAAGGTTCCGGTGGTTACCTGCTGGAATGCGCAGGATCTTCTGTGGGACAGTAATCCCTACTATGCGGGGATACCAGGAACAGTCGGGCAGAGAGCCGCCAATTTCATCGTTCAGGCTGCGGATCTGCTGATCGTACTGGGATGCAGGATGAATATCAGGAATATAAGCTATAATAAGCATCAGTTTGCGGAGAAGGCTTATAAGATACAGGTCGATATCGACGAAAAAGAATTATGTAAACCTACTGTAAAAATAGACATGCCGGTCCATGCGGATGTCAAGGATGTCTGTGCCGAGCTTGCCCATGCTTCCGCAGATGAAGTGGGTGACCACAGAGAGTGGCTCAGATGGTGCAGGGAGCTTAGAAAGCGTTTTCCGACTGTGCTTCCCGAGTATCTGGAGGTACAGAAGCCTATGAATCCCTATGCCTTTCTGGATATCGTCTCCGAAAACCTCGAAGGAGGAGACGCGGTGATCTGCGGAAACGGTGCGGCCTGTGTGCAGGTTTTCCAGACCCTGAAGCTGAAGAAGGGAATGAGGATATTTACGAATTCCGGTTCCGCGGAAATGGGCTTTGCCCTGCCTGCTGCGCTCGGAGCCGCTGCATCCGGCAGCGGGAGAAGGATAATCTGTATCGACGGGGACGGCTCCTTTATGATGAATCTGCAGGAGCTGCAGACCATAGTCCACAATAAGCTGGATATAAAGATAATAATCCTTAATAATAACGGTTATCACTCCATACGGCAGACCCAGAGAAACCTCTTTAAGGGCAGGGAGCATGTGGGAATTGACAAGGAAAGCGGCGTATCCTTCCCGGAGCTGAAAAAGATAGCTTCGGCATTCGGTCTTTCTTATATAAAGACGGATTCCTTAAAGAACACAGACAGCCGTATAAAAAAGGCTTTTGAAACGGAAGGACCGGTGATACTGGAGGCTGTTCTGGACCATAAGCAGGATTTTGAGCCAAAGACCTCCTCAAGGGTGCTTGAGGACGGCACTATTGTTTCAGCGCCGCTTGATGATATGTTCCCCTTCCTTCCGAGAGAAGTGTATGAGGGGATAAGAAAGGAAGCGGCAGGTATTTAACATCAGTCCGAAGGAGTGATGTCCCGGCGGAAGTTTTACGCGACAGCGAAAAGATGCTGGAAGCAGTGGGGAAGAAGATCCTTCGCTGACGCTCAGGATGACAAAATGGTCGCTCAGGATGACAAAAGGGACACTCAGGATAACAAAAGGATAAATGACGGATACAGCAAAAAAGACGATAAGCATAATGATACCCTGCTACAACGAAGCGGAGAATGTGGGGCCGATAAGTGAACGGATCGTTGAGATAATGACAACGGAGCTTGCGGAATACGATTATGAGCTTCTTTTTATCGACAATTTTTCCATAGACGGAACCAGGGAGAAGCTTACTGAGATCTGTGCCCAAAATAAAAAGATCAAGGCGATCTTTAACGTGACGAATTTCGGACAGTTCAATTCACCCTTCTATGGAATGTGCCAGACAAGCGGGGACTGTACCATATCCATGGCCTGCGACTTCCAGGATCCGCCCGAGCTTATCCCGCAGTTTGTCCGGGAGTGGGAGAACGGATACAAGATCGTAAGTGCCATTAAGACCGGAAGTAAGGAAAACGGTTTCATATACTTTTTACGTACACTTTACTACCGTATTATCAGAAACATGTCTGATGTGAAGATGATAGAAAACTTCACCGGTACAGGACTTTATGACCGCTCCTTTATAACTCTTCTGAAAAAACTGGACGATCCGGTGCCCTTCCTGCGCGGCATAGTTGCGGAGTACAATTTCAAGAGAAAAGAGATACCCTTTGTACAGCCTAAGAGGAGAGCCGGGAAGACCAGCAATAATTTCTACAAATTATATGATGCGGCTAT
>CADCQV010000019.1 GCA_902803625.1 uncultured Lachnospiraceae bacterium | reverse complement strand
TTCATGCTGGAAATCAGACCATTCCTTTTCGAGGAGAGGCTTTTCTTCTTCTGAAACCTCATACTCCTTCAGAAGCATTTCCTTTGCGATCTGTGTATAATCTGAATCACTCCAGGCGTATATCATGACTTCATCACCGGTTCCGTTACACCAATCCGTGAACATCCGGAGTGCTTCCTTAAATCTGGGGGCATTGAGTACCATACCGTAAGTTATTCCCGTTAGTCTCGTTATATTCTTTTCAATTCCTGTGTTGTATTCAGGCTTTACATAGGTTCTGAATGAAGAGATCTCCTGAAGATTATCATCAAGCATCACCGCTCCGATCTCTATTGTTTCCAGTCTGCAGATTTTCATAGCTTCTGATTTACGCTGTACATTGTTCATTTCCAGATCTACTACGATATGCTTCATTCCTGCCTCCTTAAGTGTGGTTTTTCCTGTTTTTAGCCTGTTTTTCTGCTGCCTGTTTTTCTTTCTTCTCTTTTTTTCCTCTCACTTCCTTGATACATCTAGCCTAGCAAAAATGCAATCCAATATGACGGACTTGTAAACGAACGGGTGTTCTTGCGTTATGTAGACCACAAATACATTTTTTGAGCCCGGGAATTATCCCGGGCTCTGCATTAACACTATTTTCTATTTTTAATCCAGGCAAAGGCTTTTGCTGTTCTTATGTCCGGATCTTTGAAATGGTTTCCTTTATTCCATTCGAGACAGCAGTTCACACCTTTCGCAGTATACCAGGCGTATATTTCACGGATGCTGTCACCGACTTTTGACATCACAGGGTTCCTGGTCTTTTCCTCCCGGTCTCCCAGGCTCAGGTATACTTTCCCGGTATGTATTTTATTCTTCTTTATATACTCAGTGAATCCCGGGAACCACACTGACGGAGAAGCTGCTGCGACACCTGAAAATACATCTGTCTGATAGGCAGCCCACAAAGAAAAGAGACCTGCCAGGGAATACCCGCCGATGTAATACGTTTTATCCCTGTCCCCAGTCAGCGCAAGTATTTTCTGCAGCATATTATCTGCACCACCGTCAAAATCCTCATTTCCGAACACAGCCGGCGCTTTCCAGGGAGACAAGTCATTATTCCAGCTGTCCACTTTTACTGTAATAAGATGAAACGGGTTCTCAGACAGTTCTTCTATTGTCGCTATCTCGCTGTCTATCACGGCAAGGTCATGATCATCTACCGGCTGGATAAGAACAATATTTGATCCTTGTTCTCCAAATTCCTGTATTTTCATGCATATCCGCCCTTCGCATACATCATGATCCCGGATCCGTTCTGCTTCAGCAATTTATCCCACTTCCACTCATTTCTAACCTATCAGATATTGATTTATCTGCTCTGTTACCGACTGGATTATGGAAATATCTCTTAAGACATCTCCTGTTTCCAGAGAGTGGTTAGCGTCATCTATCATCACGTGTTTAACCCCCAGTGATTTACAAGCATCATCTGCTATCCCGTTTTCACACCACGGATCACTGGTTCCATGGAACAGGATCCCCTTGGTATCCTTCAGAAAATCGAATGTCTGCGGTACAGGGGTTAAAATGACCTGGTCCGCATCCACTTTATGCATCTTGCTGTAGTATGCTGCTACTACAGTTCCTACACTCTTCCCAACGAAAACTACCCGTTCATATTTTCCGAATTCCACAGTCTTCAATTGCTCTTCAGTTTGTCTTAATGCCGTTTCAAAGGCAGCTTTCATTTTCTCTGTGTTTCCCTTGATATCCCCGGCATTTTCAGAAAAATCATAAGATACATTTATAACCTCATAACCATTCTGTGTTGCTGCTTTTCTCGTATAGTAGAGCAGCGGTTTATCTTTATGATATCCAACGCCGGGAAAGAATACTGCAAGTTTTCTGTTCATTATCTTTATCCTCCGGAAGTCATTCTGATGAGCTTAAATATAAGCATGAAGAAAATATCCCTGATCAAATGCCTTATGAGAAACACTATATGTATCCCGAGGCACGCCCCTTCTATGTTTCCAAAATAAAAATACCCGGCTACTGCTCCTATGGGTAGAAAAATGATCCCGGATGTAAAGATAAGCGTTCCTGTCATGAACTGGATTATGAAAGCTAAGAGGGAGATCACCGTTGCAATATACAGGAGCTTATTTATCCCGAACAGAAAGCCCGCCACACCAAGCAAACCCATCACCATATAGAAGATATAGGACATATGCAAAAGCTTTGCAAATGCATTGCCTATTGCTTCCTCTGTTTTGTCAGAATCCACCCTGTTCGCCGGATTCCTGCTGTTCTTTCCTATGATGCCTCCACACTCTGGGCAGATAAGATCATCTTTCCCCGATACGGCTAACGGGGCAAATTCTAAATCCTTTTTACAGTTTTTACAATATCTCAGCATTGATTTCAAACCTTTCAGTCAAGCGCACACTCCATTATACATCAAAAAGACGGGCAGCCACACCCGGAAGTGCAGCTGTCCGCCGTAGGTTATTTGAAACGGCAATGAGCCAATGTATCTGCTTCGTGCTTGCACGAGAAGCAGATACTTTGGCGAACGCAATCACCGAGCATCTTTGATGTGAGGTGTTGCGACATTGCCGTTATCAAATGCCCCACAGCAAAGCTGGGGGTATTTGACTAACTTCTCTCTGTGCTTACCCTCTGGAGGGTTATGGTCTTTTTCTTTCGCTCCCTTTCATCGAGATCCGCTTTCCTCTGTTTCATTTCTGCGAGGATTGAATGTCTTCTGCGGGGTGGTGACTTGGGCTTCGTATTGTTTATCACGTTGTCGATTTGGTTATAGTTCTGCTCTTCCAGTTCCTCGACTTTGGCAAGGGGCTTATATTCTGCAGATCTGTCAGGCTCTGCGAACACTGCGTCCAGTCCTGCTTCCCCGAGGAGTTTTCCCATGTCCAGCGGATTAAACTTTTCCCCGTACTCATGCCTGTAGCTGGAACAGCTTCCTGTTCCTCCGGCCACTATGATATGGTCACGGAGCGGTATACCCATGAAATCAGCAGCGATCATGACTTTTAGGGTGGAACAGTCATCCTCCTTGCTGGGTTTCGGCATCTCCGTCCGGTAGCCCGGGTGACTGTGAAGCATAAGGATACTGGATGCATTGGCGAGTATGGCGGACTTTAATATTTCCCTCATGGAGTCTTTCAAGTATTGATTTCCTC
>CADCQV010000018.1 GCA_902803625.1 uncultured Lachnospiraceae bacterium | reverse complement strand
CTTTTCCGGAGGAGTCCTGTCCTTGGTATTTGCAACTGCCCCGTCAAACATATCACACACGCCTGCCATCATCAGTAAAAACACGGCATCAAGGTATCTCTCATTGATAGAGAACAGTATGGAAGCAAAGGAACAGAGCATGCCCATATATGTCAGGACAACGGTATAATCATAGTACCCAAGCGGTTTCTTTTCTTTCATTTATAGTCTCCTTTATTTATCCCACAAGTCCGAATGCAAGGCTGTAAGCCAGAATACACCAAGGCTTTCCCAGAATGATGATCCAGATGAACTTTTTGGCATTCATTTTTATAAGTCCCGAAAAATAGCAAAGAAAATCGTCCGGGAAAAGAGGAAGCAGTGTGGCCACGAATAAAAACGCCCCGTAATACTTTTTCTTACTGATCTTTTCAGACCATTTCCTGTACTGCTTCTCGGAGAACATGGCAGTGACCACATCAACACCATATCTTTTGGCAATAAAATATGCAGCTATCGATCCTAAGGAAATGCCGATATAGTTGCACCAGAAGCCGGTGGCAGAGCCGAAGGCAATGGCTCCGGCAGCACATCCCAGATACCCCGGAAGGATCGGAACGATTACCTGAAATGCCTGAAACAGCGTAAGCACCAGAGGACCCGCAACACCAAAGTTGCTTATGTACTTCTGGAAATCATCCACCGATGTGATATTCTGTCCGGCAATCTTTTTTACAAGAAATGCAGTAAAGATTATCAGAATCAATATGGACAGGATCTTTATTCTTTTTCCGCGTAAAGCAATCTGTTCTGATCTCTCGTCCTTTTCCACAAAGACCTCTCTTCTTTTTTGCCCTTATTTTACGGACCTAATACTTCAATATATACAGAATACCATATTCAGCCGGATTTTCAAAATACTATTTGTCTGTAAGTGTAAAGCAACCATACCGCACCTACGTAAATATGATTTCACAGGGGGTTCTTAATAGTTATTTTTGTCTTGACATATTAAAATATCGTAGGAAAATATAGGGGAGAGGGGAAAACTCATGGGAAGTTATAAAGGAAAGCAGATCTTTTTGCTGCTTCTTATGACGGCAGTAATACTATTAGGTTCTGCCTGTTCTTCATCGTCTTCTGTCTTAGGAGGGGATGAGAACGGGTCATTAAGCGCTTCTGAATCAACAGAGGCCGGGTCTCCAGCAGATCCGGTCTCTTCAGAGTTGGATGATCCTGTAAAAAGTGCAGTGGACTTCGATCACAGGCTGGATTCCTATCAGCCGCATAAGGATCATTATAATTTCTATTTCACATATAAAACTGTCCATGCCTGGTGGGATGCGGTTGCACTTGGGATGGAAGAGGCCCAGAGGCAGTACCTGGACAAGGGAATAGTAATCACATATGAGTATATGGCACCGGAAGCAGCTTCTGCGGTTGATCAGACCAGAAAGCTCATTGCCGCTCAAAAAAAGGACTATGATGTGATCGGGGTGGACGTTGCGGATGAGAAAATAATAACTCCGCTGCTTAACGGGATGGTAAATTCCGGAACGAAGGTCATGACCTTTTCAAGCTCTGATGCCGCCGAAGGCTGCAAGAGACTCGCGTATGTCGGAAATACCCATAATTATCAGGATGGAGTGGATCTGACGGAGGCACTGTGTAAAAAGCTTGATTATAAGGGCAAGGTTGCGATCCTTGTGGGAAGTGTCGGGGCGCCCTGCCATGAAGACCGCGCAAGAGGAGCCGAAGATACGATAGCTAAATACAGCGATATGGAGATCGTTGCCCAAAAGTACGATATGGATTCCGTTGATAAAGCATACAGACTGACAATGCAGATTTTGATGAATTATCCGGATCTCGACGGGATAGTCTGCTGCAACATGAGTAATCCGGTCGGCGCTGCCAGGGCGGTGACGGAAGTGGGAAGTGATGCTGTCATCGTCGGCATGGATCACGATGAGGAAGCCCTGCACTATTTGGATGAGGGAGTGATCTACTGTCTCGGCGTGCAGGATTGTTATTCAATCGGCTTTGACACGATTCAGACCGCAGTGAAAATAGCCGACGGCAATCTGCCGGGAGAGCTTTTCCCGGAGAAAACGGACGAGATCACGACTGTGATTTATCAGAAGGATGCGGCTATGATGCTGGAGCTTTTGTACGGAGATATTGCATGATGCAGGGGAAAAAGGTGACATATAAAACCTTTGTATTGACGGCCGTCATAGGGAGCCTCATTATCGTTGCAATGCTGACGGTCAATACTATCAGGATGTCAAGAAGGACTGCTGTTGCAACCGATGAAGCAGCTTCCGCAGTAAGCCTGTTTTATCTTGAGGCAATGGCAGACCGCCGTGCAAAGACAATTACAAACCTTATAAGCAACAGCTTTGATCAAATGGGAAAGGCGGTTTCCTATATTGAAAATAATAAGATCGGGTCACAGGAGGAATTGAGGTACAGGATCGGAACGGTTGAATCCCTGCTGGGACTTGACCAGTTTGCGCTGGTTGATGAAGAGAATGTCGTATATACGCATTATACAACCTATACCGGCGGGAGCAGACATTCATTTTTGTCCGATGAACAATTAAATGACCGGATTATCAGCACGGTTTCTCTCTATGGGTCATCAAAGAAGCTGTGTCTGGCTGCGCCGACCCGGGGGCTTGTCATTATGGGAAAGCGGTTTAAGGCCTGCTTCGTCCAGTTCGATATCAGGGATATTGTCGATTTACTGGCCTTTGACGACCAGGGCAGAACACATTTCGCCCTGTATACTAAAGGCGGAGGTAATCTGTCAGGTACGGAACTGGGACCGGTGATCTTGAACCATAATTTCTTTGAAGCTTTAAAAGGCATAGTCCCGGATGCTGTCCTCGAGGAAAACCACCGCAATTTCGAGGAAGAAAAGGGCGGAGATCTTTCGTTTTCTTTTAATAATGCCCAGGAAACACTGTATTATGTGCCGATAGATGGGACAGGATGGGAGATGGCAGTTCTGATCCGCGAAAGCGTTATACATGATCAGTTCCTTGACATCAGTGAGAATAATCTTGAGGCCAGCAGAAATATGATCATTTTAACTCTGCTGTCTGTGCTGTTTTTTGCAGCTGTTCTGTTGTTCCAGCTCATCAGTATTTCAAAAGCCAGGCTTGAGGAGGAAAAGGAAACCAGCAGATCCTTCCACAATATGGCAAATACGGACGCTATGACCGGGGTAAGGAATAAGTATGCATATTCGGAAAGAGAAGCTTCTGTCAACCAAAAGATAAAGACAGGGGAGATACAGAAGGTCGCGGTTGTGGTCTGCGACATCAACGGGCTTAAAGCGGTCAATGATTCCCAGGGGCACGCAAAAGGAGACCAGCTGATCAAGGATGCCTGCAAAATGATCTGCAGACAGTTTAGCCACGGAACAGTGTTCAGGATAGGCGGTGATGAGTTTGTTGTGCTGTTAAAGGATGAGGGCTACGATACGATGCTTGAAGATATTGAAGAGTTTAACCGTAAGGTCGAAGCAAATATCAGTGAGAACGGCGTAGTCGTTTCGATAGGATACTCTGTTCTGGAACAGGAAGACAGGCAGCTCCGCGATGTCTTTGAGAGAGCAGATAAGATGATGTATGAACGAAAGAAAGAGCTGAAAGAAATGGGCGCAGCAACCAGATAATGAAGACGGGGTCAGTAAGCCTTAAAACTGACCCCGTTACTATATCAGATTTTGGGGTAAATCCCTTACGGCAATACGGTAACCGGCAGCTTTCTGTCTGTCAGGTCTCCCACCGAACAGGTGATCCCTTCCGATTCCAGAACCTTAAGGAATTCCTTTAAGTATTTTCCATCCTTTTTTACAGTATGGAAGCTAATAAAGAAGTATGCTTCGGTTGCATTTACCTCAAGCATTAAATGTGCGATTGTCAGTGAATATACACCGTCGATATAGCTCTCGAGGCCGCCCCAGTCGACCTTGCCCACATAGCTTATATGAAAGGTCGATGGTATCCCATGGGTCGTAAGGCTGTTTTCATAGGCATAATTTACCTTACTCTCGAGATCCGGCATAGAATCTATCTGACTCCGGAGCTCATCCACCTTCCGGCATCTGTCCCAGCTTTCCTCCGGCTGCATCTGAATGTACATTTGGCTTCTTGTAACAGTTGAGAGCTTGTCGACAGGCCAGTCCCTCATCCTGTCATCATACTGAATATGCATTTCCCGGACTATATCTCTGTAGGTTAAGGGACAGCCCACATCCTCCCGGTAGTTATTGGCGATACCGGCAGTAAACTTTGTTTCCTCAGGAAATGCCTTCACGCACATTTTATACAGGACCGCGGATAAGATCGAATTGGGGCTGCCGTCATTGCCACGTGCATATTTCATCAGACACTTCTTCGGGATGCGGATCGGATAATATCCGTCAATACCGTCGGGATCCTTCATTCTTTCCATATAGTCCATTCTCGGTACGAAGGAATCCATAGTGAAATTCAGCCTTCCGAGCGGCTGATCCCCGGGCAGCGAAGCAGGATCCGGCTCAGCCTGTTCTTCAGCCGTTATCGGCGTGTCAGCCGTCATGATACCTTTCGTATCCACATCATATCCAAGATCAGTCAGGTACTGCCAAAGAGTGGCCTTGATCCAGCGCATTGAGCCGCAGCCTCCGCAAAAGTTATGGGAGAATGAGAAAAAGACGTCATTATTCTCATAGGTGATCGCAAACAGAAGACCATTGGTCTCATCCGTTCCGAGACGGACCTTCCGGTCACCCTCTATTACTGCAACAGGCTTATCGCAGGGCTCAAAAATATAAGCTCCCTCCTCATTAACGGAAACAGTCCTTCTGTAATACGGAAACCTCTGAAACGCTTTTTCGGCAGCCTTTGAAAGAACCGCACCATTCACCGGTTCCTTTAATATCACTCTTATTTTTACGGAATACACATCCCGTTTTTTCAGTTCGTACAGTAAATAGGAATCAAAATCATACTTAGGCATATCATCGCTCCTTTTTTGTGAATATATCGGAAATAGTGTACCACAACTGTTGTTTATTCGTATATAATAATTGGGAAGTACAGTTTCCTTTTGAGTTTTTTTGCATACAGCAGCCGGATTAACGGCAATGGGAGTGTTCCCGGGTTTTCAGGAAAGAGAGGTAATGATGAAAAAGAAGATTTTGTCGCTTTTAACTGCTGTGATCATTGTGACAGGCTTGACGGTTCCGGTGTTTGCGGAGAACGCCGCTATCCGGGAAGAATACCTGAGTGCGGCTAAGACGGGGTTTTCATACGAGCATTCCCCAATGGAGAATAAAAAGATTTCCGGTGATATTATCGTGAATCCGGACGCGGTTTACGGGTTTTCTCCGAATCCCGCTTCAGCACATCTTGGAGCATATGCTGCAAATGACTGGTCTGACGGAGTATTTGTGAATAAGGCGAAGAGAGACAGGATTGCTGCTTATAAGGCCGGAAAAGAGGAGGTCGATCCGGCTCTGGATGCCTGTCTTGGTCTGTACGACTATTATTTTTCGGCATATGTGACATTGGGACTCGCGGAAGCATATTCACCCGAGGATGAAGCCTTTGTTGCCGGATGGGGGGAAAACAGGCCTTCGGATGAGCTATGGGCTGAATATGAGGATGTGTACAGAAATCCCGTTTATTTTGACAGTGCTTCGGGAGATATCAAATGGCCTGCTAACGATGGCTTTTACGGGGAATCCTTTGATTATACCCTGAGACCCTATACCTATATTGACCGTTACGGGAGTGATTACGGAACATTTGCAGCTCTTGTAGGGCATCCATATCCGGATTATTCACTGTCACCTGGCACAAAGTATAAAAACTACAGCATTTTCATAGTAAAAAAGCCCATAAAGGTGCTTGCCGGGGCAGTATATCCCTGGTTTGACGAGCCGGGACTGGCTACGCAGATTTTATTACCCGCTCCGGTGAAGGATCTTCTTGAAGACGGTTCACTTGAAAGGGTTCCGGAAGTCGGCGCTGTTAGCGAAGCAAAACTTAAGAACGAAACATTTGTCAAAGCCGGTACGGTATATGATATGAAAATGATACTGGACAAAGATCCGGCTAAAACAAATACAGCTAAAGTCTGGTTTGATAACTATAAGATATTTGACTCCGATAAAGATCATCCGGCAAAAGACGGATATGAATGGCGCTGCGTAGATACACATATCGCTATCGGAGACGACAGGGTGTATAAAAAGTGGTCATCCTGTGATGAGGTCAGTTTTATAGGGGAGTACTATCAGGACAATGACTGGGATGGTAACAGAATAACAGTCAACTACCTGGGTAAGGATTATGATTGTAATTTTGTGCAGACCATCATTTCCGAAGAAAGAAACGTAAGTAATCCCGACTACAGAAAATTCGGCTGGTCCGGGGAAAAAACATATACCTTTAATTATAACAATGCTTTTTTGGTACCGAAGGGATTTGACGGTATGATTGTTGGATTTGCTGATGCAACGGAACTTAATATGAAAAACGGGGATTATTATGCAATAAATAATAAAGTGATGTTCAGACTGAACTAAAAAAACGGTTCCATTGGCTTTTCTGCAGTATCTATTCAGAACCCTTCGGATTCTGGATAGATACTGCGCATTCGGCTAATTGAGTCAACGGGGACGGTTCCAATGACGTTAAGTTAGTGTCATTCTGAGCGAAGCGAAGAATCTTCTATAACCGGTCGGAAAGATCCTTCGCTGGCGCTCAGGATGACAAAATGCTT